>NZ_JAAZUH010000003.1:300000-420059 GCF_013185915.1 Stenotrophomonas bentonitica
GGCCCAGCCGCGCGGTGTCCTGCAGGCGCACGTTGCCGCTGTTGATGTGGTCGATCTCGGCCTGCATCTCCTCGCCGAACTCACGGTCGAGCACGATGAAGCGCTTGGTCTGGGTCAGCGTGTCGTTCAACCGCGCGCGGATTGCGGCGGCCACCTCTTCGCTGGCCACGCGGCCGTCGCCCACCGCGTAGCTGCCGCTGCGCACGTGCGGCTGCGCCACCACGATCTTCGGCCGGCCCTGCTCATCCGGCGCGCGGTACTGGGCGATATCGGCACGCACGCGCACCTTCCAGTAGCTGCGCATGGTGCGGCGGCTGACGTCCGACTCGAACGACTGCGCGCCGCGCTCGGCGTTGACGCTGGCCTGTTCCTTGTAGCTCTGCTTCATGCTGGCCGAGGCCGACGCAGAGCCGTCTGCCGCTTCGGCCTGCGCCTGCGCCGAGCCACTGGCCGAGGCAGACGCTGAATATTTGTAACCGGCGTCGCTGGCGCGAACGCGGGCAATCACTTCTTCATCGAGCTGGGTCACTTCTTCCTGCGAAAGGATTTCATAGCCCAGCACCGCCCCCTGCGAGGCGGCGATCATCTGCTGGGCGAACGCGTCGGCGCGGATGTCGCCGACGTGTTCCCCATCCACGTCCACATGCAGGCCCGCACGCAGGCTCTGCATCTGGCTGGCCACGCGCACGCCATTGACCTGTGCCACCGCCGACTGCAACGCCGCCAGTACTGCCAGCTCCGGCGTGCTGCCGACGCCATCGGCTTCGCGCGCCACCTTGGTGGTGCCGCCGAAATCGGGCGTTCCGCGCAGGGGTTTCTCGGCCGGGGCTTCCAGCTTCGAATCCTGCTTGGGGGCCGCCGCCTCCACCGGCGCCTCCTGCTTGCCGCAGGCGGCAAGCAGGGTCGCGGTGAGGGCCAGGCCGAACAGTCGGGTTGAGGTCTGCATGCGTGGCGCTCCGTTGGCTTACAGGGTGTCGAGCAGCGACTCGGCGTTGCCCGGCACCTTGATCTTGCTGGCGCGGGCGAAGGTCAGCGCCGCCTTGGACGAGCTGTACAGGCCCTTCAGGTAGCCCGGCGATTCCTTGGCCACCCAGGCACCGGCGACCAGCTTGCGGCCCACGGTGGCCAGCTGGGTCGCGCCCAGGTTCTTCATGCCGTTGGCGAAGTTGCTGGCTTCACCGCTCAGCTTCTGGCCTTCCACGGCCGAGGCGGCCAGCGCGATCAGGCCGTCGGTGTAGTGCTGCTTGGACTCGGCGCTCAGCTCCGGCTTGGCCGCCACGCGCTCATCGATCGCCGCCTGCGCGGCTTCGCTGACCGAGACCGACTTCTTCATCTGGTCCACGTTGACCGAACCGGACGACAGCGCCTGGCGCTCGGCTTCCAGCAGCTGCACCTGCTCGGCCAGGCCGAAGGCCTTGGCGAACGCGGTCTGTGCTTCCAGCGAGTGCGACTGCGACGCGGCGAAACGACGCACCAGCGCTTCCTGGTCGGCTTCGCTCGGGGCGGCCGAGGACGACGACGACGAACCGCCGCCGGCCAGGTCCTTCAGCTTGCCGAACTGCGCGTGTGCCGGGGCGGCGAAGGTGGTGGCCAGGGCCAGTGCGATGAGGGTCTTGCGGATCATGGTGTAGTCCTTGATGAAATGCGGGTTGCGGTGCCGGCGTGCGATCAACGCACGGCCTTGACGTTCAATTCGTTGATCATCTGCTGCGCGCCCTTTTCAGAGGCGATCTGCAGCGCGTTGGTGCGGGCCACGGTCTCGTTCGGGCCGGTACCGGAGAACTGCACCGGACCTACCGACGACACGGTCTTCGGGAAACGGCCGCTCACGTCCAGCACCTTGCCGGTGACGGTGACGAACACGCGGGTGTTGCCGCTGACCGGATCACGGTCGCGCATGCCCACGTCGAGCGTGCCCACGGCCAGGTACGGAATGTTGGCCGCCTTGATGCCATTGGCGGTGTCGCGCAGGGTCGCCGCCGACAGGTCATTGCCGGTGCTGAAGTCCTTGCGGATGCGCTCGATGCTCAGCAGGCCACGGCTTTCGCCTTCCACGTATTCCGCTTCCACCACTTCATAGCCGGCGGCGCTGAACGCACCGGTCATGGCGGTGTTGATCTCGTTGGCGTTGGCCACCTTCCAGCTGACGTTGTCGCTGCGCGCGGTGGTGCTGCCACCGGAGGTGATCGACACCGAGGCGTTCTGGTTGATGCTGCCGTTGGTGCTCACCGAGTTGCCACGGAAGCTGTCGCCTTCGCGGGTCTTCTCGTCGTAGCTCTGGCTGGCGTCAACGCGGCGGTATTCCTTGTCCTGGAACGACTGCACGGTGTCCTGCGAGCGCGCCATGAACAGGAAGGTCAGCAGCGAGCGCTCGTTGCCACGTGCACCCGCGGTAGCCGAACCGGCGTCCAGCTTGGTCTGCAGCAGGGTGGTGTTGATCTCGGCACGCACGCTGACCGTGTAGGTCTTGGCCTTCTTGTCTTCGGTGTCCGAGAGCGGCACCGCCGACAGCACGTAGCGGTCGATCTCGCCGATGAACTCGGCGCGGCGGTCTTCGAACAGGCGCAGCTTGGCCGCACCGGATTCGGCGATGTACGCCTCCAGCGCGTTGACCTTGGCCTTCTTCAAGGCTTCGGCGCGGGTGTCGGCGCTCAGGCGCAGGCCATAGCTGGCCGAACCGGTACCACGGGAACTGGCGGTCTGAGCCGACACCGGCGCGGCAACCATCAGGGCAATGAGAATCAGCAGTACGGCACGAATCAACGGCATGAGGTGATCAACTCCTGGAGGGCTTGGGTCTGTTGCTGCAGCGGCTTTCCGCCGGGCTTCTGTTCGTCCAGCCAGGCGCGCGCGTCGGCACGCTTGGCGGCGGCGCCCGCGAAGGCGTCCAGTCCGGCGAGCACGGTTTCGTAGCTGGCCGACCACTGGTCCACGTGCCACTGCGTGGCCGGCACCACCTTGGTGGCGCCCTTGCGCAGCGGCTGGTCGAAGAACACCTTGCCCGAGAACGGCTCCACCACCGTGGCCTGGAAGAACGCGCCGAACAGCATCGTCTTCATCGCCGGGGTTTCATTGATCACGCCGTTCTTCAGCGCGTCCAGGCGCAGCTTCACCACGTAGTCCGGCTCGGGAATCTTCAGCTGGTAGACCTTGCCGTCGGCAAAGCGCGCGGCCATCGCCCCGCCGATGGCCTGGCCACTGGCCGGCGGCAGCAGGCCGATGCCGGTGTTGGACGAGAGCGTCTTGGACAGTTCGTGGGCGAGCGTGGCGCGCAGGACCTGCTCATTCACGGCATCGGGCAGCCTGGCGCGAACGGCGTCGGAGAGGGTAACTTCACCCACCTGGATGCGACGGGTGGACGCCGCCGGCAGCTTCGCCTTGGCAAGGGTTCCGGCCAGCACCTGCGGCAGCGCGGTGGGCGCATTGCCGTACAGCAGGTCGGCGACGATGGTGTCGATCTCTTCGTCGTCGGGCAGGTATTCCATCACGTCGATCCGCTGCAGCGTGATCGGGTAGGACGCTACTACCTGGCGTTCGCGGAAGTCGAAGAACAGCGCCTGCAGCGCCACTTCCACCAGCACCTTGTACTGCCCGCCAATCGGCTCGATCGAGACCAGCTCACGGTCCAGCGCGGTGGCCAGCACGGTGGCACTGGTGGTGCCGTCGAGCATGGCCAGCGGCTGGTCGATCAACTCCAGATTGGCCTGCGGCTGCGCCTTCAGGCGCGCCCACAGCGTTTGATTGAGCGGGGCCAGCCCGCGCGCTTCCAGTACCGCTGCCGCACGCGGGGTGCTGGCTTCTACGGCGCTCTGTTCGGCGGTGTAGGCAAATCCGGCCCAGTAGGCCTGCTGCGACTTGTCGGCGGCCTGTGCGCTGTTGGCAACGGCGGTGCCCACCAGCAGCAGCCCGCACACCAGCAGCCACGCGCCATGCGCGCGCGTGCGCTTCTTCCCTGAAAACATCGTCCCGCGTCCTTATCGGCTGGACCAGACGGGTGCCTGGTCACTTTCGTGAAGTGCGACACGATAGAAGATGAATGCGACGCAATCAAGTCAAGCGGATCAGCGGGAACCCGCTCGTGCCTGCAGAAGCGCCCGTTCCCGGGCATTGGGCGTAAGCCGCGCCGCGCGCGCAAAGGCTTCTGCAGCTTCCTCATTCCGGCCCATCTGCGACAAAAGGTCACCCTGCACCGCCGCCAGCGGCGCGTAGTCCTGCAACCGCGGATCCTCGGCCAGCGCTTCCACCAGCGGCCATGCCACAGCGGCGCCTTCCGCGCGCGACACCGCCACCGCGCGGTTGAGCTCCACCACCGGCGACGGCTGCACCTGCGCCAGCCGCGCATACAACGCGGCCATGCGCGCCCAATCTGTCTGCTCGGCGCGCCGCGCGCTGGCATGACAATCGGCAATCGCGGCCTGCAGCACGTAGCCATCGTCCGCGCCGCCCAGCGCCAGCGCCTGCCGCAACGCGGCCTGGCCGCGCGCCACCTGCAGGTGGTCCCAGCGGGTGCGGTCCTGCTCCGGCAGCAGGATCGGATTGCCATGCGCGTCCACCCGCGCCGCCGCGCGCGAGGCCTGAAGTTCCATCAGCGCCAGCAGCCCATGCACCTGCGGCCACGTCGGCAACCGCTGCTGCAGCACGCGGCCCAGCCGCAGCGCCTCCTCGCACAGCGCCGGGCGCATCCAGTCATCGCCGCTGCTGGCCGCGTAGCCTTCATTGAAGATCAGGTACACCACCGCCAGCACTGACCCCAGCCGTTCCGGCAACGCGGCCTGGCGCGGCACCTCGAACGCCACCTGTTTCGCGGCAAGCGTGCGCTTGGCGCGCACGATGCGCTGGGCGATGGTCGGTTCGGGCTGCAGGAAGGCGCGCGCGATCTCGTCGGTGGTCAATCCGCCGAGCAAGCGCAACGTAAGCGCCACCCGCGCATCGGCCGACAGCACCGGGTGGCAGGACACGAACATCAGCCGCAGCAGGTCATCGCCGATGTCGTCCTGCAACGCGTCGCTGTCGTCAGGCAACGGCAGCGGTTGCGGCTCCAGCTCCGTGCCCCACTGCGCATGCTGGCCGGCCACGCGCTGGTGCTGGCGCAGCACGTCGATGGCGCGATTGCGTGCGGTGGTCATCAACCACGCTCCCGGATTGTCCGGAACGCCCTGCGTGGGCCAACGCTCCAGCGCGGCCAGCCAGGTGTCCTGGGCCAGTTCTTCGGCACGCCCGATGTCGCCCCCCAGCATCCGCGCCAGGCGTGCGATCAGGGCCGGCGACTCCATCCGCCAGAGGGTGTCCAGTCGTTGCGTGAGGGCTGCATCCATGCGGCGAATGAGAGCATCGCCCACCGCGCCGCACAAGGTGCGGCGCGGCAGCGGGCATCAGCCGGGTTCGCCGTCCATGTGCGCCACTTCCCAGAGGTGGCCGTCCGGATCGGCGAAGCTGCGCTGGTACATGAAGCCGTAGTCGCGCGCCTCGGTCGGCTCGGTGCCGCCCACGGCCTTGGCCTTCTCCACGGTGGCGTCCACGGCGGCGCGGCTGGGCGAAGACAGCGCCAGGATCACCTGCGCCTGCTTGTGCGCATCGCCGATGGGGCGGTTGATGAAGGTGGCGAAGAAGTCCTCCTTCAGCAGCATCAGCATGATGGTGTCGCTGATGTTGAAGGACGCCGCCTTTTCATCGGTGTAGGTCAGGTTGGGGGTGAAGCCAAGGGCGGCGAAAAAGCTCTTGCTCTTCTCCAGGTCCTTGACCGGGAGGTTCACAAAGATCATCTGCGGTGCATCGCTCATGGTCGGTCCTTGGTAATCAGTAGGGCTTCATGCAGTTGACCATCCACGGCTTGCCGTACTTGTCTTCGAGCATGCCCCAGCGTTTGGCCCAGAAGGTCTCGCCGATCGGGAAGGTGATCTTGCCGCCTTCGGCCAGCGCCTTGAACACGCGCTCGGCTTCGTCTTCGGTCTCCACGTCCACGTTGATGGTGGTGCTGCCGTTGTCGCCCGACCCCGGGCCGTCCGCGGCCATCAGGATCGCGTCGCCCACCTCCAGCTGGCTGTGCGCGATCAGGTCCGGATCGCTCGGACCCTGGTTGTCGCCGCAGCCTTCCATGTTGTCGCTGGGCGGCATGTCGCTGTACTTCATTTCCGAGGTGACCTTGCCACCCAGGGCCTGGGCGTAGAACGCCATCGCTTCGTGGGTCTTGCCGTTGAAGCCGAGGAACGGAATCAGTTTCATGGGACTCTCCAGAGGGTCGGGGGTGGGTCAGTCGGCCTGGCCGATCTGCTCGCGCAAACGCTGTTCCTGTGCACGTAATTCCGGGGTGAAGGCTTCACCGAAATCTTCCTCGGTGTAGAACGGACGGATCTCGACCACGTCGCCGGGCAGGAACGGGGCGCGCTTGAGCCACTCGGTGGCTTCGTCCACCGAACGCACCTGCCACAGCCAGAACCCGGCCACCAGCTCGCGGGTTTCGGCGAACGGGCCGTCGATCACCTGCGGGGCGGCGCCGGTGTAGGCCACCCGGCGGCCATGCGAGCTGGGGCGCAGGCCGTCGCCGGCCAGCATGATCCCGGCGTTGATGAGCTCTTCATTGAAGTCGCCCATCGCCTTGAACTGCGCTTCGGTCGGCAGCTGCCCGGCCTCGGTGGCCTCGGTTGCCTTCACGATCACCATGACTTTCATTGATCTGTCCTCGATGCCGGCCCGGTTGGCGGGCCCTTCACTGGTTACGACGCCCCAGTGGACCGGAAATCGACACGGTCGCCAAACAAAACTTCCAAGGCCGCCACGCCATGTCGGACACAGCCCCTGAACAGGCCGGGGGCGCTGCACTGCAACAGGACTGTCGCGCGGGCTGGGGCATCATGGCCGCTCCCCCGCACCGAGGTCGCCGCCATGCAGTACCTGCTGCTGATCTACATCGACGAGGCCCTGATCAAGGACCTGCCAGCCGAGGAATACGACCGCATCATGCGCGGCTGCATCCAGCACGCGGACAAGCTGGAAGCAGAAGGCACCCTGGTGCTGTCGCAACGGCTGGAACCGGTGAGCGCGGCGCGTACGCTGCGTACGCGCGACGCACAGGCGCGCATCACCGACGGCCCCTTCGCAGAAACCCGCGAACTGCTGGCCGGCTTCAACCTGATCAACGCACCCAACCATGAAGAAGCGATGCGCATCGCGCAGCAGTTCCCATGGTCGCGCTACGGCAGCATTGAAGTACGCCCGGTGGAGGACATGGATGTGGAACGCGAGCGCGTAGGCGCGTGACGCTGTGGGTCACGGCAACAACGTGACCTTCAACTCGCGCACGCCCACCGCCTCATTCCCGCTGTAATCGCGCGCACTCGCACGAATGGTGTAATCGCCCGCCGGCAACGCATCCGGCTGCCACCGCCCGGTTTCCACCAGCCCGTCGCGCACGGTGTTGGTGACCAGGTACCGGAACCGCGTCACCGCACTGCCATGCACCGTGATGCCGCTGTCTGGCGCATACGCCACCACCGTGGCGCTGTTCTCGCGCGGCATGCGATTGAACACGATGTTGAAGCGCGGCTGCTCGTAGCCCACCAGCGGAGTACCGGCGGCATCCAGGATCTGATAGCCCACCTGGTACGCCCCCAACCGGCGACGCGGCAGGTTGTTGTCCACCTGGTCCCACGCCTCCACCACGATCTGCACGCCCGGGCTCTGGCGCGGAATCTCCACGCGCCCGCCGGGGCCTGCCTTGATCGGCTGGTCCCTATCGTCCAGCAACGCCACCTCGGTAATGCGCGGCGCGAAGCTGTCGGCGTAGTCCACGAAGCCCAGCGCCACCGCGTTGCGCTGGAAGCCACTGGCGCCCACGCTCAGGTGCACATGCGCCATGCGGTTGATGCTGCCCAGCGGCTCGCCCGCCTTGAACCGCGTGCCACGGCGCACCCGTATCCGCTCCAGCTTTCCATCCAGGTCGCGCAGCTGCGGCCAGCGCGTATCGAGCGGACGGTCGCGCGCATCGCGGCCCACCTTCATGTGGATGTAGCGCAGCCGGTCCAGCGAGAACCCTTCGCCCTGCCCGCCGACCGCCCAGCTCGAAAACGGGCCGCTGACCTTGCCGTCGGCAATGGCCAACACGGTCTGGCCCACGTCGCCGCGGATGTCGAAGCCATCGTGCAGGTGGTGCCGGCTCTCGCCGCTGAAGTTGCCGCGCACCTCGCCCAGCGTGCCCACCACTTCATGCCAGCCCAGCTGCGGCGCGAGAGGCCAGCGTCCGCCGGTGTCGGGCAGTGGCGCATCGGCAGCCGGCCCGATCAGCGTCGGTGCCGGGGTCGCCCCTGCGGCCAGCGCGCGCACCCGGTGCACGCGGTACGACGCCGCATCGGACAGGTACAGCCCACCGTTTGAATCCAGCGCCAGCCCGGCCGGCCGCGAGAAGCGAGGCTGCGGCGCCACGCCGCCCAGCGCCAGCACGTGGCCCTGCGCCGTGAGCTGCACCACCTTGCCGTCGAAGTCGCTGATGTAAACCACGTTGTCGTGGGTCACCGTCAGCGCCATCGGTCCATTGAGCAGGCCGCCGTCGGCCAGCAGCGTGTCCACCGTGCCGTCCGGTGCCAGCCGGCGTACGGCGTTGTTGAGCATGTCGGCGACCAGCAGGTTGCCGTGGCCATCCAGCGCCAGCGCCACCGGGGTATCCAGGCGTGCGCCGATCCCGGCGCCGTCCACGTTGCCCGGTGCATCGCCACCGGCCAGCGTGCGCACCTGGCCATCGGGTTCGATCACGCGGATCCGGTCGTTCCAGGTATCGGCCACATACACGCGGCCTGCGGTGTCCACCGCCACGCCCATCGGGCCATCGAAGCGCGCCTGCGCGGCCGGGCCATCCACGTATCCCGCCGTGCCATCGCCCGCGATCGTGGTGACGTTGCCATCGGTGCCGATCCGGCGGATCACGTGGTTGCCGGTGTCGGCCACGACCACGTTGCCGGCCGTGTCCAGCGCGATCGACGAAGGGGTGTTGAACTGCGCGTGCAGCGCCGGACCGTCACGCCAGCCCTCGCCCTGCCCGGCCAGCGTGTCGACCCGGCCGTCCGGATACACGCGGCGGATGCGGTTGTTGTCGCCGCCGTCGGCTACGTACAGCACGCCCTGCGAGTCTAGCGCCAGGCCGTAGGGATCGGCGAAACGCGCCTGCGCGCCCGCGCCGTCGCGCATGCCGCCGACACCGTCACCGGCCAGCAGCGAAATCTCAGGCGCCCAGCCCAATACGGTTGCCGGAGGGCCGGGCGGCGGCGCCGGTTCGGCCGGCGTGCGCAGGAAGGTCCAGGCCAGCGCAGCCGCCACCACTACGGCGACCAGCACCGCCATCGTCCATCGTGCACGCGTCATCGCGATCCTTGCCTGCTGCCGTTCGGGCCATGACCTTAGCCGGTGCAGGCGCGCGTGCAAACCCCGCGTGTACGTGCCGCGACTTGTCTGGAACGCGCGTTCCGGTTTCAATCAAGGGCCAAGCCAAGGAAGGACGCTCCGCATGACCTGCCGCACCGGCATTGCCCTCGCCCTCGTGCTGTCGCTGTGCGCTGCCCCGCTGGCGGCCACTGCTGCAGCGAGCGTGGATGCCACCGCCCCGGTGCCCGAGGGTGACCGCGCCTTTTACATGGAGGTCGGCGAAGCCATCCAGCAGGCCGAGCGCGGCGACACCCTGGGCGCGTCCATCGTGTTCGAGCGCCTGCTCGCCGACCCGCGCCTGGCCACGCTGGCAGTGGAAGGCCGCAGCCACGTGTGGGCCTCGGCAGCGATGGTGGCGGCTGAGCAGAAGGACTTCGCCCTGGCCACGCAGCGCCTGCAGCAGGCGCTGGCGATCAATCCGCACAATGCATACGCGCGCCTGCGCCTGGCCTGGTTCCAGCTGCATGGCCAGCAGACCGTGGCCGCCGCCGACAGCGTCATCCTCGGTGCGGCCGACAGCGAAGACTCACCGGACATCACCACCGAGATGGTCTGGCAGCTGGACACCGGGCTGAAGGACCAGCCCGAGAAGCGCTTGGCACTGCTGCAGGCCCTGTTCGACAGCAACTGGAAGAACGACGGCGTCGAGCCGGTGGAACTGTGGGTCATCCTCGCCACGCTGCAGGTCGAGGCCGGCCACGGCGACAAAGTGCCAGCCACGCTGGAGCGCATCGACGCCCCCATGGCGCTGGTGCGCCTGCGCAGCGACAAGCGCTTCGACCCCTACCTGAAGCGCGACGACGCCCGCTACGAGCCGGTCGCCGCCGCGCGGCGGCAGATCGACCGGTTGCGCGTGGAGACCATGCTGCGGCCCGGCATCAACGAAACCGCCGTGGAGCTTGCCACCGCGCTGATGATTGCCGGCGACCTGGGCGACGTGGTGGGCATGACCGATCAGATTGCCGCCGCCGCAAACGCGGCCACCCAGGCGCCGGAGGAGCAGGCGTTCGCCATAGGCTGGATGCTGGACACCCGCAGCCGCGCCCTGCGCCGCCTGGGCGAGAATGACCGCGCCGTGGCCAACCAGCTGATCGCGGTGCGCATGGCGGAAGGCAGCGACACGGTCAGCCAGAAACTCAACCTGGCCGCGTTGTACATGTCGCTGCATCGGCCGATGATGGCACGCGAGGTCCTGCGCGACACGGACGACGCCAACCTCAGCGCGTACGGCATCAGCAGCCACGCGCTGGTCTCGCTGATGACCGCGCGGCAGTTGAAGGACGATACCGCTGCACAGCGCGCGTGGACCGTGCTGGAGGCCAACCGCACCGAAGCGCCCGGCCAGTACCGCGACGCCCTGCTCACCGACAACCGCATGGACGAAGCCGCGCAAATCGTGATCGCGCAGCTGGCCGACCCGCTGGAGCGCGTCCAGATCCTGCTTGATCTGCAGGACATGCGCGAGGGCCCGGTGCTGGAAGGCGAACGCGATTACCACGAGCGTTGGGAGCAGATGAAGAAGCGTGCCGACGTGCAGGCGGCGGTGGAAAAGGTCGGGCGCATCGCCACCTATCCGCTGTTTTCTTACTGAGCCTGCCGGCGCAGCTCAGCGCGCCGGTGTTTCCGGCTTGATGCCCATCGCCTCGCGATAGCGTGCGTACAGCGTGCCCACCTTCTCCACGTAGGCCAGCGTTTCGGCATATGGCGGCACGCCCTTGTAGCGGGTCACCGCGCCGATGCCCGCGTTGTAGGCCGCAGCCGCCAGGGTGCGGTCGCCTTTGTAGCGGGCCAGCAGCGCCTTCAGGTAGCGCGCGCCGCCATTGATCGACTGCTCGGCCGAGAGCGGATCTGAAACGCCCAGTTCGGTGGCGGTATCGGGCATCAGCTGCATCACCCCCTGCGCACCCTTCGGCGACACCGCACCCGCATCGAAATTGCTTTCCGCATGCGCGATCGCGCGCAGCCAGGCATCGTCCACGCCGGTCGCGCGCGCCGCCGCCTTGAACTGTTTCGCATGCCGGTTGAGCTGCGGCTTGCCCACCTTGCCCAGCCCTTCATGCGCCGGCTCGCCCGGTGGCGTGGCCACGGTGAACTTCAGGAACACCCGCGAACCGGGCAGGTTGCGGGTGGAATACACCAGCTGCCCGTCCTGCTCCCGCTCGTACAGGGTGCCGCTGAACACCCCCATGTTGCCCCACAGGTTGGGGGCCTGCACCGCGTTGTCATCCACCTGTTGCGCCTTGCACTTCGAGCCGGGCTCCGGCGCGGTTGCCAGGCTCACCGTGTTGTTCTGCACGCAGCGGTACACCGTGCGCGCCGCTGCCGTGCCGGGCAACAGCAGCGGCAACAGGGTCAGCACGATGGGCAGCAAGGGCTTCATGGTGGCGCGATCATCCTGCCGGGGGCGCGAACCACGGGTGAATCCCGACCGTGTCGGCTTCACCCTGTCTCGGCGCCCGGATGTCGACACTGGGGAAAATCCGACAGGATTGTGCGGAAAGCCCTGTTCCAAACCGTCGTTCCAGGTGGTCATATAGCGCTCATTCCCCCGCCCCAACCGGCAGAGAGGTCCGCTTGAAGCGCGTCAGCACCATCGCCGCCATTGCGCTAGCCGCGGTGCTCGGGGCCATCCTGCCGATGGCCGCGCTGCTCTACGTGAGCTGGAGCCGCGCCCAGGTGGCCGAAGCGGACCGCCTGCAGCACACCGCCGAGCGCACCCTGCAGCGTGCCCACCGCGCCTATGAAGGCGGCCTGCTGGCCCTGCGCAAGCTCAACCAGTTGGCCCTTCCGGCCTGCTCGCCCGAGCATGTGCGGCTGATGCGCAGCCTGGCCCTGGCCACCACCTCGGCCGAACAGGTGGGCTACTTCTCCGAAGGCCGGCTGCGCTGCACCTCCTGGGGCGAGGCCGACGAACTGGTTCCCGAACCCACCCCGGACCACATCACCGCCGACGGCGCCGCCATCACCCTCGGTGTGCGCCCCTCGGCCGGCGACGGCGCGGGCACCCTGCTCTCGGTGCAGCTCGGTCAGCACGACATCCTGATGGACCCGGAACGCTTCGTGGATGTCATCGCCGAAGCCAACGTGCGGCTGGCCGTGGCCACCCCCGACGGCCGCCTGATCGCCCAGCAGCCCATGGCCGACCCCGAGCTGCTGCAGCGCCTGCTGCGCGAGCCGCACAGCGGGCACACCCCGCGCACCCTGTTCGCCACCGCGCAGGACCAGGAATGGCTGGCCGTCGCCATCGCACCGCGCACCGGGCTGGTGGCCGCCTTCCGGCAACAGTTCTGGCAACTGCTGCCGCTGGGCGCGGTGGGTGCGATGCTGGCCATTGCCGGCGGCATCTGGCTCTCGCGCCGGCGCCTGTCGCTGCGCAGCGAACTGGCCGCCGCCGTGCGCCGCCGCGAGTTCCGCATGCATTACCAGCCCATCATCGAACTGGACACCGGCATCTGCGTCGGCGCCGAAGCGCTGGTGCGCTGGATACGCAGCGACGGCACCCAGGTACGCCCGGACCTGTTCATTCCGGTCGCCGAAGAAACCGGCCTGATCGAAGCACTCACCGACCATGTCATGGACCTGGTGCTCAGCGACATGCGCGAGCTGCTCATCCACGACCGCAGCGCGCATATCGCCATCAATCTCTCCGCCGGCGATGTCAGCAGCGGGCGCGCGTTGAAGGTGCTGACCGGCAAGCTGATCGGCACCAGCATCCACCCGCAGCAGATCTGGCTGGAAGCCACCGAGCGCGGCATCCTCGACATCCAGGCGGCGCGCACCTCGCTGGCGGCCGCGCGCCGGGCCGGTCACTGCGTGGCCATCGACGACTTCGGGGTGGGCTATTCCAGCCTGCAGTACCTGCAGCAGCTGCCGCTGGATGCGTTGAAGATCGACAAGTCGTTCATCGACTCGATCGGCACCCACAGCGCTACCAGCCCTGTCACCTCGCACATCATCGACATGGCCCGCACGCTCGGGCTGTTCACCGTGGCCGAGGGCATCGAGACCTCCGCCCAGCTGGCCTACCTGCAGTCGCGCCAGGTCGAATTCGGCCAGGGCTGGCTGTTCTCGCGCCCGTTGCCGGCGGCGGAGTTCATCGCGTTCCACGAGCAGCGCCGCAGCCAGTACGGCGAAGCGCCGGAGAACATGCAGAACCCCAACAGCATCAGCGAGTAGCGCTGTGCCGGCATTCATCGGCACCCGCCAGCGGGTGCCTATAATGGCCGCGCGGCATCCAGCCGCCCCCGTAATGAGGTGTGCCTGCATGCGCCAGTAATGCCGCCGTCGTCTGACGGCCAGTCTCCTTCCCGCCCTGTCCGCAGGGGGAGTCCTTGGCATTCCTGGAGGTCGCATGACCGCATTCGCCCTCACGCTCGACCGCGTGACACTCACCCTGCCCGACGGCCGGGTGCTCTTCTCCGATCTTTCCGCTTCGTTCGACACCACCCCCACCGGCCTGGTCGGTCGCAACGGCGTGGGCAAGAGCGTGCTCGGCCGCCTGCTGGCCGGCCAGCTTGCGCCCAGCAGCGGCCACATCCAACGCCAGGGCAAGGTGCACCTGCTCGCCCAGCACAGCGGCTTGCAACCCGGCCGCATCGCCGACCTCGCCGGCGTTGCGCCGGTGCTGGACGCACTGGACCGCATTGAAGCCGGCAGCGTGGACCCACACGACTTCGCCCTGGTCGGCGAGCGGTGGACCCTGCGCGAACAGCTGCAGGCGCAGTGGCAGCGGCTTGGCCTGCCCACGCTGGACCCGGCCGCGCCGGCGTCCCGGCTCAGCGGGGGCCAGGCCATGCAGGTGGCATTGGCCGGCGCCCTGTTGTCCGACGCCGACGCGCTGGTACTGGACGAGCCCAGCAACCACCTCGACAGCGCGCATCGCGCCCGCTTGATCGACGCCTTAACGCAATGGCGTGGCGGCCTGATCGTGATCAGCCACGACCGCGCCCTGCTGCGGCAGATGCAGCGCATTGTCGAGCTCAGCCCCAGCGGGCTGCGCAGCTATGGTGGCAACTACGATCATTACGCCGCACAGCGCCAGGACGAACAGGCCGCTGCCGAGGCGCAGCTGGCGGTGCGCAAGCGCGAGCGGCGGCAGGAGCAGAACGCACTGCGCGAACAGCGCGAGCGCCAGGAGCACCGCCAGTCGCGCGCGCAGCGCGACGCACGCACCGCCAACCAGGCGCCGATCCTGCTGGGCGGCATGAAGAACCGCGCCGAGAACAGTGCGGGGCGCCTGCAGGCACAGCACGCCGAACGGCGTGCAGCTGCCGACGGACGCGTGCGCGACGCAGCTGCGGGTGTCGACGCGGCTACGCAGATCGCAATGCTTGGCCCTGCGTTGGCCGCGCCGGGCCCGCAACAGGTGGCGTCGCTTGAAGGCGTGATCCTGCCGTGGGTGGAACCACGCTGGCAGCACATCGACCTGCACCTGCAACGCGGCAACCGGGTCGGCGTGCGCGGGCGCAACGGCAGCGGCAAATCGACTCTGTTGCGGGTACTGGCGGGTGAGCTGGAACCGGTGGCGGGCGAGGTGAAGCGCGCGGCAGGCACCGCCCTGCTCGACCAGACCCTGTCATCGCTGCCCGCACAGGACTCGGCGCTGCAACTGCTGCAGCGCGCGAATCCGCAGGCCAGTGAGGCCACGCTGCGCACCCAGCTGGCCCTGCTCGGGCTGGACGCCGAACGCAGCCTGCGCCCGCTCGCTACGCTCAGCGGCGGCGAGCGCATGAAGGCCGCGCTTGGTGCAGTCCTGTACGCGGAAGAACCACCGCAATTGCTGCTGCTGGACGAGCCCGGCAACCACCTGGACCTGGCCTCGCTCGCTGCGCTGGAGGAAATGCTCAACCAGTACCGGGGCAGCGTGGTCATCGTCTCCCACGACCAGGCGCTGCTGGATGCGGTGCAGTTGACTCATCAGCTGGACGCCGTGGACGAAGGGTGGGAGCTGAACCTCCTGTAGGCCGGGCGGGGGCCGCGACGCTGGCCGCAGCCGCGCTGCGGGCAATACTGCGGGTCGCGGGTGACCCGCAGCGTTCCATCCGCTGGCCTCAAATCAGGCGTGTCCGTCCGTGCAGGGCCCTGCATTGAATGTTAGTGTATAACACCTCATGCTCCAGGCCCCCACGCCCATGAAGCCAAGTTCCGCCCTGCTCGACGCAGGCGCCATTGCCCTTTCCAGCCTGTGCCTCCTGCACTGCCTGGCCCTGCCGTTGCTGGCCGCCGCGTTGCCATTGATGGGCGTCTGGGCCGAAGCCGAATGGGTGCACATCGTGTTCGTCGCCATCGCTGCGCCGACCACCGGTTTCGCGCTGTGGCGCGCCCACCTTCAGCATCCGTTGCCGGCCCTGGCCCTGCTCAGCGCCGCCTCGGGCCTGCTGCTGCTCCTGGCCGGCGCCGCCGGCTGGCCGAGCCACGAGGCCGAAACCCCGATGACCGTGGCCGGCAGCCTGCTGCTGGCGAGCACCCACATCTGGAATGCCTGGCGCCGGCATAGGCATTGAGTCCATCGGCTCCGGCGCAGCCGGGCAGAGCCCGGCTCTACCTCGCCGCGCTCGCCAATACACCGTAGCGCCGGGCTCTGCCCGGCCGCGTCACCGCCCGTAGGCCCGCAGCAACTTCACCAATACCTGTGCTTCCGCCGCCCGCTCTGCGGGATCCTCCGGCGACACCACGTGCGCCTGCAGGTGGTCATCCAGCAGCGCCATCAGCAGCGCATGCGCCGCACCGCGCACCGCCGAGGCCTGCATCAGCACGTCCGTGCAATCGGCCTCCTCTGACTGCAGCGACGTCTCAAGGGCAGACACCTGCCCCGCCATCCGCCGCACGCGTGCCAGCAGAGCCTTACGTTGTGATTGAACATGCGCCATGGGGCCAAAGCATATACCCTATGGGGGTATATTCCAAGGCTCAGTTCCCCCCATGTCCCTCGCCGCAACCGCAGACGCCCGCCGCCACAGCCACCGTTTCGACGACGGCAAC
The DNA here is from genome assembly GCF_013185915.1 of Stenotrophomonas bentonitica. Classification (NCBI taxonomy): domain Bacteria; kingdom Pseudomonadati; phylum Pseudomonadota; class Gammaproteobacteria; order Lysobacterales; family Lysobacteraceae; genus Stenotrophomonas; species Stenotrophomonas bentonitica. The sequence goes on from NZ_JAAZUH010000003.1 coordinate 316,393, forward strand.
CCGCTGGCCGAACGCCGCACCCGCCAGGCCCTGTACCTAACCACTGTGATGATGGTGGTCGAGATCGTCGGTGGCTGGTGGTTCAACTCCATGGCCGTCCTCGCCGACGGCTGGCACATGAGCTCGCACGCGCTTGCCTTGGGCATGGCCGCATTCGCCTACGCCTGCGCCCGCCGCTACGCGCACGACGGCCGCTTCGCCTTCGGCACCTGGAAAATCGAAATCCTCGGCGGCTACACCAGCGCCATCGCCCTGCTCGGCGTAGCCCTGCTGATGGCCGTGCAATCCACCGAACGCCTGTTCTCGCCGAGCAGCATCCACTACAACCAGGCCATCGCCATCGCTGTTGTCGGCCTGGTGGTGAACCTCATCTGCGCGTGGTGGTTGCATGACAGCGACGGGCATGGGCACAGCCATAGTCATGGTCATGGTCATGGTCATGGTCATGGTCATGGTCATCATGGGCACAAACACAGCCACGCTCATGACCACGCAGATCACGGCGCGCACGATCACGATCACGGCCACGCATCCCACACCGGCAACGCCCAGGCCGCAGACCTCAACCTGCGCTCGGCCTACCTGCACGTCATCGCCGACGCCGCCACCTCCGTCCTCGCCATCGTCGCGCTGATCGGCGGCAAACTGTGGGGCGCCGCATGGCTGGACCCGCTGATGGGCCTGGTCGGCGCCGTACTGGTCACCGTGTGGGCGATCGGGCTGCTGCGCGACACCGGCCGCATCCTGCTCGACGCCGAGATGGACGCGCCGGTAGTGGAGGAAGTACGCGAAGTGATCGAAGAGGGTCCGTGGGCCGCACGCCTCGCCGACCTGCACGTGTGGCAGGTAGGTCGCGGCAAGTACGCCGTAGTAGCGAGCGTCGTTACCGACTCAGACGTCACGCCCGATCAGCTGCGCGAAGCCCTGTCCGTGCACGAAGAGCTGGTCCACATCACGGTCGAATTGCATCGCGCGAAGAGCAGCCGGGCAGAGCCCGGCGCTACGGCGTAGAGCCGGACTCTGCCCGGCTGAGCGACGCTACACACCCCCCCCCGGTAGAGCCGGGCTCTGCCCGGCTGAGCAACGCCACACCCCTCGGTAGAGCCAGGCCCTGCCTGGCTGAGCAGCGCCAGCGAACCCCAAGGTTGCACCCGCCCCTACCCGGCCGTACGCCTCAGAACCGGAACAACATCCCCGCCAGGAACAACAACAACGGCAGCGCACTGATGACCGCGCCGACGATACCCACCCACGGCCAACGTTCCCCACGCACCCGCGATCCAATGGTGCAGAGCAACCCCAGCACCGACGACGCCAACACCCCCACGGCAACCCCGGCACTCCCGACCAGGAACCGCGCCACCTCCGGGGAAGCCTGCGCAGCCGCATAAGCGGCCGACAACAAGACCGGCGCCACCAGCCAACTGAGCGCCCCCAGCAGCGGCCAGCGCCGGTGGACGGCAGCGGGTGCAGGAACTGCGGATTTCGATAGCGCCGTAGCGCCGTGCTCTGACATGGGGCGTGCTCCGTGTGATGGCTCAACCGTACACCATCAGCACCCGTGCACATCCCCTCACCCGGCACAGGCGCACCATGGCCCCATACCTGTCCCAAGGGGGGATCCGAAATGCGCACACTACCGTTGGTACTCCTGCTGCCCAGCGCCCTGCTGCTGACCGCCTGCGGCAACCGCGACACCAGCCCCGGCACCTTCTCTTCCGATCCCCTGCTGGGCTGCTTCTCCACCCACCCCCGCAAGCCGGCCGAGTTCCGCATCGAACAGGAAGCGGGACACTACTTCGTTTCCTTCAACCGCGACGAACAATGGCAGCGTGACAGCACCCCGCTGCAGGTCTCTTCGCGCGCGGACATCGCGCATTTCTTCAAGGACGATGCCGACCAGATCGACAAGGCGCTGGTGCGCCCCTCGGGCGGCTTCGGTATTTTCCACTTCAACCCCGGCGCCACCCTGAAGGGCAAGGACAAGGACAGCGACTACATGGCGCTCGTCCTCATTGGTGCCGGCCCGGTGTTCCAGGTCAACTGTCCCTGAGCGCCGCATCGCTGGCGCTCCCGCAAGGCGATCCACGAATGTGCAACTGCCGCCGGCGTTGCCTCGTCGGCGCGGTTCCCCTCCGCGCCCAACCCCAGCGTGACCCATGCATGCAGTGGCGAAGCTTTCGCCGTGTCCCCCGTCCCCTGTAACGCGCCCCGCAGGCAGTGCTCCCCACCTGCGAAGGCGCCACAGGCCATGCCCCCGCATGGCCGTGTTCCATCAGCCACGCACTGCGCACCACGCTCCAACCAAGCGTCAGCATGGCTCCTCCTCCCCAGCCCGCCTGCGGTGAATCGAGCTGTACGGCCATTCGCACGCATCGCGCACCAACCCATGCCGGACCGGGTTGTCATGCACATAGGCCACGTGCCGCTGCACGTCCTCTGCATCCAGCAACCGGTGTTCGCGGAAGTCGTCATGCCACAGCGGCCGTACGCTGCGGTCGCGGTGCACCACTGCGCGCGCAGGCTGACCGGGCAACTGACGATCGAACACCGCCTGGATCTGCAGCCACCGCCGGTGGCCATCCTCATCACCCGCCGGCAGCGTCCACACCCCGTGCAGGTGGTTGGGCAGCACCACGATCGCATTGATCCGGAAGGGTCGCGCCTGCTGCGCCACCCGGAACGCCAGCCCGAGCGCCTGCGCATGCTCCACCAGCAGGTCGCTGCGCCGATCGCGCAGGTGCGCACTGAAGTAGTACGCGGCGCCGGGTTGCCAAGTGTCGTGTGGAATGCCCATGCCCGCAGTGTGCAAACCTGCACGCGCCCGAACGATCAGGCCAGAGCGCACCAAGGCGTCGGCAAGCCCCTGACCCCACCGTAGGTCCCAAACACCCCCACTGGACCGGTAGCGGAACGCCACGCGTGTCCCAAGAAATCCTTGCCACCCGATAACACCAACATCCCCGCGAAGCGCGCATTCGGCCCACTCCCGCAAGACGCACCGCACAGTTACGCACTTTTCAATCGCCCTGCGTTCGCAGCTGCGACCCAGCGCACACCAGCAGGCGGAGCAGCCCGAACAGACTGGCCGCCCGCGACCTATGGGCGACCTGCGATGTACACCTTGCTGCTGTGGCTGCTGACTGCCACCACCGAGCCGTTCCCACCCGGCTTCCACGACCGCCCCGGCGTCGCCGAGGACGGCACCGCCGTAGTGATCCGGACCGGCCTGTGGGACGACTTCCAGGGCGGCATAGCCGCCGTGGAGCAGGTGTTGATTCCAAACGAGGACGGCTCATTCACCTATCAGTACGAGCGCCAGTCGCGGCTGACCCGCATGTACCACGCAACCTACTGCGGGCACGAAAACATGTACCCGGGCGAAGGCGATGCCGTGTTCAGCGGCCCCGGCACCTACGGCGGCTGGCACTGCAGTCGGGAGACCGCAACGCGCCCCTCCACGAAACTGGAGCACCTCACCGAACCCCCTATCTGACCCAGCCTTCCGCCCATCTCGGTTACGATGCCCACCCCTTGCTGCCCCGCCCCACCCAGATCCCGTGCCCCATTACACCGGCCCCCTGCTTACCCGCCCCCTTGCCGAAGCCCTGGTCCGCGCGCGCGACGCCGGTGCCACCGAATGGACCGGTTCGCTGGACCTGGCGCGCTCCACCGGCACCGCGCTGCTGGGCCCGGACAGCTGGCAGTGGAAGGGCGAAACCTACGCCTACCCGGGCAAGACCAAGGACCGCACCCTGTACTACTGGGACGGCGAGGAGTTCCTGGCGGTATCGCGGTTCGGCTCGGCGCTGATCAAGCTGGTGCCCACCGAGTGGGACGCGCCCACCTTCGAGATCGATGGCATCAAGATGCTGCCCAGCGCGAAGGTGTCGCCCTATGAAGACGCGCGCCAGAAGGTGGCGCTGGTCGCCCCGGCCGGCAAGACCGTGCTCGACACCTGCGGCGGGCTCGGCTACTTCGCGGCGTGCTGCCTGGAAGCCGGCGTCGCCCGCATCCAGTCGTTCGAGAAGAACCCCGACGTGCTGTGGCTGCGCACCCTCAACCCGTGGTCGCCCGACCCTGATGCCCCCAGCAGCGGCGGCCGCCTGTCGTTGACCCACGGCGACGTGTCGCAGGCCATCGAAGGCCTGGAGAGCAGCTCGGTGGACGCGATCCTGCACGACCCACCGCGCTTCGGCATTGCCGGGGAACTGTACTCGCAGGTGTTCTACGACCAGCTGGCGCGGGTGATCCGCAAGGGCGGGCGCATGTTCCATTACACCGGCGCCCCCAACAAGCTCACCAGCGGCCGCGACGTGCCACGCGAAGTGGCCAAGCGGCTGGAGAAGGCCGGCTTCAAGGCCGAGCTGGCGTTGGACGGCGTGCTCGCGGTCAAGCGCTGAGGCGCACCTACCGCACGCCCACGTGAACCGGCCGGACCGCCTCCACCCGGGCTTAACCTGAACAACATGCAGCTGCCCTACCCTAGCGCCATGTCCACGCGCTACAGGTAACTGCATGACCGCAAGCCCCACCGCCACCTTCGACGAAGCCGAACGCCAGCGCGCCCTCGATGCGCTGCATATCGTGGGCAGCCTGCCCGAACCGGCCTACGACGACATCGTGAAAGTCGCCGCCGCCGTCTGCGGCACGCCGATGGCGCTGGTGACCCTGATCGACCGCGACCGCCAGTGGTTCAAGGCCCGCACCGGGCTGGACGGCATCCAGACCGAACGCAACGTGGCCGTGTGCGACCACGCCATCCGCCAGCCGACCCAGCTGATGGAAGTGGGCGACCTCACCCAGGACGCGCGCTTCGCCGACAATCCCGTGCTCAAGGACATCGGCGCCCGTTTCTACGCCGGCATGCCACTGGTGACCGAAAGCGGCGCCGCGGTGGGCAGCGTGTGCGTGGTGGACCTCAACCCGCGCGAGCTCAACACCACCCAGCGCGAGGCCCTGCAGGCGCTGGCCCGCCTGACCATGACCCTGATGGAAGGCCGCAGCCGCGAGCGTGACCAGCAGGTTGCCTCCATTCTCGACCACGGCGTGGCCGAAGAAACCGCCGCTGCGCCAGACGCGGCCGGTGCCTACAGCGTGGTGATCCTGGAGCTGCAGGACCTCAGCGAGCTGGCCCAACGCCTCGGTGATCGCGGCCTGGACCGCCAGCTGCAGCAGCTGGACCAGGCGCTGGAGCAGTGCCTGCAGCCCGACCGCGGCGACAGCATCAACCGCGTAAGCGGCAGTGGCGAGTTCATCGCGGTACTCGGCAGCAGCGATGTCGAAGACACCCTGACACGGTTCAAGCACGTCGCCCGCGAAGCCAACCAGAATGCAGGCGCCACCCTGCTGCTGGGCGCGGCTTCAACCAGCACCGCAGAATCCACCACCGCAGTCTTCCTGCGTGCCGACCAGGCGCTGAGCGCAGCCAAAGACGCACTTCGCTGAAAGCGCTCCAACGGAGATAGGGCAACGGCGCGATGAGCAATCACCGCGCCGTTGTTTTATCGCCTCGCAGTTCAATCACTCCCCGCGCGCCAACTTCTTCGCCCACATGTTGTCGACCAGGTTCGGGTAAGCGCGCCCATTCTCATCAGCACGCTGCTTGGCTGCCTCCTTCTGCGAAGCAGAAAGCGGCTGCCCCTTCTTCCCCTTGGGATTGGGCTTCTCCCAAGGCGGCTTGGCAGTCTTACGCATGCCAGACGACCCTCTCATATGCATTGCAATCCCGCGTAGCGACACGCCACGCGTGTCCCAAGCAGCCCAAGCCGCAGCCGCAAAAATTACCGCGCCAGAAAAGCAACCAACGCCGCATTGAACTGCTCCGGATGACTCGCATTGAACCCATGCGGCGCATCCTCAACCAGCGAAAGCTCACTATGCGCGATCGCCGCACGCGTCCGCGCCCCAGACCCTTCAAACGGCACCGTACCATCGCTGTCACCATGCAGCACCAGCGTAGGCACCGTCACCTTCTTCAGATCCTCGCGGAAGTCCGTAGTTCCAAACGCCTTCATGCACCCCAGCGCAGCCGTCTGGTCCGACTGCTTGCACAGCGCAATCGCCTCCTGCCGCTGCTTCTCGGTGACCTTCAACTCACCCTTGGCGCTGAAGAAATCGGTGGTGAACCCATCAAAGAACTCGTCCCGGTGGTTCTCCAGCCCCAACCGCATCTGCTCCGCCTTCTCTTCGGTGAGCGGCCCCTCGGGGTTGTCAGCGGTTTTCAGCATGTACGGCGGCACCGCAGCGGCAAACACCACGCTGCGCAGGCGCTGTTCGCCATGCCGCGCGATGTAGCGCGCCACCTCGCCGCCGCCCATCGAGAACCCCACCAGCGTGGCATCGCGCAGGTCCAGGTCATTGAGCACCCCGGCCAGATCGTCGGCCAGCGTGTCGTACTCGTAGCCATCTGCCGGCTTGTCCGAACGCCCGAACCCGCGACGGTCATACGCCACCACCCGGTAGCCCGCCGCCTTCAGCACCGGCACCTGCGCCTTCCACGATTCGGCCGACAGCGGCCAACCATGGATGAGCACCACAGGACGGCCATTACCGCCGGTGTCTTCTACGTGCAAGCGAACGCGTGATGCAGTCATGGGAACTCCTGATGGTTCGAAAGGAAGTTCGACCTTAGACAACGCAGCAAACAGCACCCGTGAACAAATCCGGCGCCGCACTGACATCGTGTGCACACCCATTACTAATTACATAGTTGACACCCCCCGCCGGCCAGGCGCAGGATGCCACCATCAACTAAAGAACCAGTAGAAGCCCCATGGCCCGCCCTGTCTCGCCCACGCTGACCGATTCCGAACGCCGCATCCTGGAAGTGCTGTGGAAAAAGAAGGAAGCCTCCGTGCGCGAGGTGACGGACGAGCTGTCGAAGAAAAAGCCGGTGGCCTACACCACCGTGCTCACCATGTTCAAAGTGCTCGACAAGAAGGGCCTGGTTCACCACCGCGCAGAAGGCCGCGCCTTCATCTACAGCGCCGCCATCAGCCGCAGCGAGGCTCGCAAGCAAGCGCTGGAGAACCTGCTCAAGTCCTTCTTCAACGACTCCCCCACCGTACTCGCCCAGCACCTGATCGAAGATCACGATATCGAGGCAGACGAGCTGCAGGCGCTGCGCAAGCGCGTGGACGATGCTGCCAAACCGGGAACGCCGAAATGACCGTGCACTGGAGCGACGCATTGATGACGTTCGCGCTGCAGCACCTGTGGCACAGCGCCCTGCTGTTCGCACTGGCAGCCGTCGTAGTAGCAAAGAGCCGCCTGGGCGCCGAAGCCCGCTCCTGGCTCCTATGCGGCGCCTTTGCCCTGGCCGCCATCTCCCCGCTGCTGGTCCTCCGCTCAATGCCCGTAGAGCGGGGCTCTGCCCCGCTGCACACAACAACCGCCGCTCCAGCGCACACCCCCAAGGTAGAGCCGGGCTCTGCCCGGCCGCACGAAGCACCCCAAACCGCGGTTACCGCGCCCTCTACCCGCCTCTCTGCGCTTCACGTCATCGCCCTGCTCTGGCTCCTCGGCACCACCTGGCAACTACTCCAGCTGCTCCGTGGCGCCCAGTTGGCCAACACCCTGCACCGCACCGCCCGCGTCGCGCCAACCTTGAACGCGCTCCTCGGCCACCAGCTCCCGCGCAACACCACGGTTGCCGAATCAGACACTGCCCCCGGCCCCATGGTCGTAGGCCTGCTCTCCCCGCGCATTCTCATCCCCACCCACCTCACCACCACGCTGACGCCCACCGCCCTGCGCGACCTGCTCCTCCACGAGGCCGCCCACATCAACCGCAACGACCTCTGGTTCGCGGCGGCCCAGCGTGCCGTCCTTGCCGTCTACTGGTGGAGCCCCTGCATGCGCCTGCTCAGCACACGCCTTGACCTCGCCCGCGAGATCGCCTGCGACACCCGCGCCGCCACTCTGAGCCGCAGCGGCCGCACCTATGCCGACTCACTGCTCACTGGAATTGCCACCCTGCGCAGCGGCACGCACACCGCGCCGCTCGCCGTCTCCATGTCCAGCAGCCGCAGCGGCCTGTCCCAGCGCATCGACCACCTGCTGCGGCTGGACACTGCGACCACCGGATTGGCCACCCGCGTGCTGTGGAGTGCGTTGATCGCGCTTGCCCTCGGCGCGCACATCGGTGTCACCGTGGCCGCCACGCCGCGCCTGGGCACTGCGCCGGCTCAGGTCGATGGTGACGAACCCAAGCGCAGCGTCTCGCCGCGCGCCGAACACCTGCTCAGCGCCGCCGCCGAAGGCAACACCGCCCAGGTGCAGCTGCTGGTGACCGATGGCGTTCCCGTGGACACCACCGTACGCGGCGAAGGCACCGCCCTCATCAACGCCGCGCGCAACGGCCAGCTCGGCACCGTGGACGCGCTGCTGGCGCTCGGCGCCCAGCCCAACCTGCACGTGGGCGGCGACGGCAACCCGCTGATCGCCGCCGCCCGCAATGGCCACCTGCCGGTCGTGCAGCGGCTGGTCAACGCAGGTGCCGACGTCAACCGCATCGTGCCGTGGGACGAAACCCCGTTGATCAATGCCGCGCGCAGCGGCGATGTGGCAACCGTGGCCTTCCTCATCGACCACGGCGCCGACGTCAACCTGGGCGTGGTCGCAGACTTCGGCAAATGGCGCTCCCCGCTCAACCAGGCACGCAATGACAGCGTGCGCGACTACCTGGTGCAGCACGGCGCCGTGTCCCGCCGCTAAACCGTACCGCAGCACCGCACACCACATGCGGCACCCACCCGGTGGACGGCGACGTCCCACCACCGGCGCGGCTGCGCTTGATTCCTCGAATTCCGCACCTCCAGCGGCGTGCACGCGCACGCCTTCGCTTCACGCTGCCCAAACCAGAGAGGCTCCCACATGCACGCCATCACTGCCCGTCACATCGCCTCACCGAGCCGCCGCAGCATCCACGCACCACAGCGCGCGCTCACCCTCTGCGCTGCACTGGCGCTGCTGGTCAGCGCTTCGGCCTTCGCCGGAGACCGCCACGACCCCGCCATCGACGCCTTGCTCGCCAACGGCCTGCGCCCCACGGTGCTGCAGCCCGACGCAGCACTTCCGAAGTGGTCGCTGCAGGCACGCATGGAAGAGCACCACGTGCCCGGCGTGGCCATCGCCGTGCTGCGCGATGGCAAACTGGTGCACAGCGCCGGGTATGGCACACGCGAAGCCGGCGCCCGCAGCGGTGTCGATGCAGACACGTTGTTCTCGGTAGGCTCGGTAAGCAAAGTCGTCACCGCCACCACCACGTTGCGCCTGGCCGCCGAAGGCAAACTCGCCCTGGACCAGGACATCAACACCTACCTGCGCAGCTGGAAGGTACCTGCCACCCCCACCGTGCCGGCGCCGAAGCTCACCCTGCGCATGCTGATGTCGCATACCAGCGGCCTGGGCGTGCACGGCTTCGCCGACTACCTGCCGGGCGAACCGTTGCCCACCCTGCTGCAGACCCTGGATGGCACTGCCCCGGCAAAGAACAAACCCATTCGCCTCGTCCACACTCCGGGCGAACGCAGCGACTACTCCGGCGGCGGCGTGATGGTGGAGCAGCAGGTGCTGGCAGACGTAACCGGCCAACCCTTGGACGCCATCGCCCGGGCGCAGGTCTTCGACCCACTGGGCATGCAGCGCAGCCGCTACACGGACCCGCAACCGGACACCGACAACATCGCCAAGGCGCACGACGGCGAAGGCGCACTGACCGCCCTGCCGCGCGGCTGGCAGTCGTTCCCGGAACAGGCCGCCTCAGGCCTGTGGACGAGCGCCAACGACATGGCCGCCTTCGTCGCCGCTCTCACCGCCAGTTATCGCGGCCAAGGCAATTTCCTGCCCCGCCCGATCGCCACCGACATGATGACCGAGGTCTCGCCCAGCTGGCACGGCCTGGGCCCGCGTCTGGACGGCGCCGGGCAGACCCGCATCTTCCACCACGGCGGTTCGAACGACAGCTACCGCGCCTGGATCGAGGGCTATCTGGAAACGGGCGACGGGCTGGTCATCCTGACCAACGGCGAGAACGGCGCCGACCTGGCGGCTGAGATCCGCAATGCACTCAGCGACGCGATTGGTCACGGCGTGAATCCACCGGTGCGCACCGTTGCCCTCGACCTGAGCGATGCCCGGTATGCCGACTACGCCGGCATCTTCGAGCGTGACAACAGCATCCCCATGGACCAGCGCCGCGCCCTGGCCGACTTCTTCGACATTCCGGCGTTGCAGGTGAAGGTAGCGAATGGCGAGGTGCCGGTGGGCATGGCCGGCGCCCCGCGCGATGGGCAGGTGCTGCCGATCAGCCCGAACCGGTTTGTGTCACCGGATATTGATGGGCTGCAGATTGAATTCCTTCGGGATGCGGGTGGGAAGGTGAGCGTGCTGACGGTAGTACACGGTGAGGGCCGTGCACGCTACGTGCGCAAGCCTTAGCCCATCCGAAGGACAGCTGCCTCACGCTCCTGCGTCTGGCTCTGTTCGTTCTGCGCCACCAGTTGCTGTTGCGAGAGCTGGTGGTCATTGGCCAACTGCTCGCTGCGCTCCAATGAAGCCTCCACGGGGGTTTGTGCAGCAACTGCCGTGGACATTGCCGCTCGCAAATGGGCAGGATCGCCCCGCTCGCCCTGCACCACGAAGATGTTCTCGGCCGCTGGTGCGTTGGCCGTGCGGTCACTCAGCATCACGTGGTCCACGCGGGACAGCCCGTTCTCCTTGGCGAGTACCAGCAGGCTGGCACTGATGCGCTCGCTGGTCGGGTCAAACGACCGGCCGTTGGCGGCATCCAGCTCTGCAACCTTCCCCTGAATCTGTTCAAGCATCGGCTCGTTCTCGGAGATCAGCCACTGCTGGAACGTGCGCTTCGGCATTGGATGGTCAGTCTCGATGTTGAGCTTGCTATCCGGATATGGCGCTTGAATGCTCTTGATCTCATTCTTGTTGTTCAAGGGCCTGATCGCCCCCTCGAACGTCTTGTCCGCTTCGGCCTTCGCTTGCCGGTGCAGGCCCGCGTGGTTGAGCGCTCCCCATGTGAAATCAATGCAGCTATTGGAGAGCCCGCCGTACTGCAGATTGAACCCGTGCTGATCGGCTCCTCTTCCGAACTCAATTATCTTTTCGTACTGCGCCTTGCTGATCTCCATCCTGCGCGCGTAGAACGGATCGATGTACTCGAGGAAATCTTCATTGTTCACTGCGCCCGGACCACTGGTCGCGCCGTGCTTGGCTGGCGCGAAGCCAAAGCTCTCGCGCTCCTTGCCGTGTTCGACCACCAGGTACATGTGTCCCGCTGCGGAAGTACCTCCCGAACGAAGAGGAGTTCCGGGGGCGGCAACATATACGGTAACGGTGTAGGGCGGATCCTTTTCCATGAGCTACTTTCCGCGCTTGAAGTACGCAACCAACAGTTCGGCGTTTTGACCCTCAAACTCCGGATGGTCTTGCAGCAACTCGACAGTCAGGCGGTAGTGACCCGGCTGAATCTGCTCTGCGACCGCGAATTTGAACTGGGTCTGCAAGAGTTCGGCGTTCACCAACCCAGCTTCTTGAAGCAGGGTGGGATCGGTGCTGCTGATGGTGACACCCGGGACAGTTCCATCCGGCGGTACCGCGACCCACTCACCCGGCCCGGAAGTCACCCGACTGAGCGGCACCACCGTGATGGCTCCCTCTTCCACGCGCAGAAGACGCACCCTTGCCGCGAGTTCTGCTTGCATCAGCTTGCTTGAGAGAGCGATATCGGACTTCACATCTGCGCTTTCGGTGCGGAAGCCGAGCATGAGCATCGGCGCAGCATTCGGTCCCGGCGGGGGCAACTCAAATTCGACATCCGCGATTTCGCCGGCCCTATCGAGCGAAATCGATCGCGTAAGCGGCACTTCATTCCGTATATCGGCCTCCTCCCGCGAGAGCGGCTTAACTGGCTGGGAGACCTCCGCACCACGGCCGCATCCGGAAAGGCCGACGCCAGCGACGATGGCAACGGCGCCGGCTAGAAACGATCTCACTAACCGCAGTCGCATGGTCCAGCCCTTTTGTGGTGACGATAATCCTGTCATACGCACATCCTGAAGCACGCACTCCGATGGAGGAATAGGAGAAACCTTACCCGCCCCCTGCACCACGTCACACTTCGGCGTCTTCCTCCCCTTCCGCCGCCTTCTCCCGATTCATCTTCTTATACGCAGTCCCCCAGTCCCGCATCGCCAGCAGCACCGGCACCAGCGTCTGCCCCAGCTCCGAAAGCCGATACTCCACCTTCGGCGGCACCTCCGGGTACACATGCCGCACCACCACGCCGTCGGCCTCCAGCTCACGCAGCTGGCTGGTCAGCATCGACTGCGTTGCATTGGGAATCAGCCGGGTCAGTTCCATGAACCGCTTGGTGCCGGGCACCAGATAGAACAGGATCACCGGCTTCCACGTGCCGCCCATCACCGAGAGCGTGGCCTCCACGCTGCAACCGGTCTTGCCATACACGCGCCGCGCCATTGCTGGATACTCCTGAAAACCGTAGTAGCTATGGAAATGCATAGTTCTTGTGGCAACCACGGCACGACCATAGCATGCAGGTCATACCCCCACAGGTGAGGCACGCCCATGACATTCAACGCACTGCTGGCCAGCAAAGATGGCGACCAGGTTTCCACCCAGCTGGTGAGCTTCGACGAAGCAGACCTGCACGAAGGCGACGTACTGGTGCAGGTGGAGTACTCCACCCTGAACTACAAAGACTCGCTGGCGATGACCAACCGCTCGCCGGTGATCCGCAACTTCCCGCTCATTCCCGGCATCGACCTGGCCGGCACCGTGCTCGAGTCCACCAACACCGGCTTCCGCAAGGGCGACCGCGTGGTGCTCAACGGCTACGGCCTGAGCCAGACCCACCACGGTGGCCTGGCCCAGCGCGCGCGCGTACCGGGCGAGTGGCTGGTGAAGCTGCCCGACAGCATCAGCAGCAAGGACGCCATGGCCATCGGCACCGCCGGCTACACCGCCATGCTGTGCGTGCTGGCGCTGGAACACGGTGGCGTAATGCCGGAACGCGGCGACATCCTGGTGACGGGCGCCAACGGCGGCGTGGGCTCCATTGCGCTGGCGATCCTCTCCAAGCTCGGCTACCGCACCGTGGCCTCCACCGGCCGCCCCGAGCACGCGCAGTACCTGAAGGACCTGGGCGCCGACGAACTCATCGACCGCGCCACGCTGGCCGAGCCGCGCACGCGTGGCCTGGACGCCGAACGCTGGGCAGGCGTGGTGGACGTGGCCGGTAGCCACACGTTGGCCAATGCGCTGGCGCAGACCAAATACCGAGGCGTGGTGGCAGCAGCTGGGCTGGCGCAGGGTGTGGACCTCACCACCTCCGTGCTGCCCTTCATCCTGCGCAACGTGACCCTCGCCGGCATTGATTCGGTGCAGGCGCCGCATCAAGTGCGTGCGGAAGCGTGGAAGCGGCTTGCTACCGATCTGGATCTTGGCAAGCTCGCCAGCACCGTGGAAGTGATTGGGCTGGAGAAGGTGCTGGACGTGTTCCCGGACTTCCTTGAAGGGAAGGTGCGTGGCCGGCTGGTGGTGGATGTGAACGCCTGAGCATTTCGCCGTAAGATCGGTGAGATGAGCACTGAGCATGCCTTCGTCGGGCGCCCACACCAGGCGCCCGACGTCAATCGGTACGCGAGACCAGCCACCGGTAGGGTCGCACCCCAGTCGACTGCACGTAACACCGCAACACCCGGTAGGGCATGAACCCAAACGAAGGCGCTGCAACCCAGGCAACCAAGGAGCAAAAACGCGTGACACCCGCTAAAGGACTAGCAGTACTTGGAACCACCGCAGCCCTGGCAGCCGCCCTCGCATTCCAGTCCATGGCCGCTCCACCTCACCCGGTGGGCCAACTCCCAGGCGTTCGCCAGGAGATACTGCACCTGCTCGAACGAGGCGCTCTCTATCGCGATCAGGTCGACTGGCCCGCAGCCCGCAAACAGCTCCAACAAACCAAAGATTCCGCCGAAGCCGACAAACTGATCGACCAGCTCATCGCTCGCAGCACCGGCAATCACGGCCTCTGGATCCGCGTATCGGCGATGTCCACCCCATCTGGCCGCATGCAGCGCCTTGCACGACCCGAGCAGCTACGGCGTCCGAGTGCTGCCACCGCATCCAGTCCGCAGCAACGCCAGTCCGGCCACGCAGACCCCATTGGCTGGATATCCGTACCGAGTTTCAAAGAGGACTCAACTGCGTCTACTTCCCTGCAGAATCAGCAGAAGGTCACGTTCGCAAGCCTGCTGCAATCGCAGCTCAAGGCCGAAGACGAGATCAACCGGTGCGGCTGGATCGTAGACCTCCGTGCGAATCAGGGCGGCAACATGTGGCCCATGTTGGTGGGCGTAGCACCGCTTCTTTCGACGGATCCAAAGCGGAAGGAGGTCATTGGTGCGTTCAACGCCGGAGCAATAAAGCAGATCTGGAGCATCCAATCCGGCCGTGTCGTTCGGGGTGACAGCACGCCAGTGGAATTGGATTCCCCAGCCTATGTGCTCAGGCATCCCGCTCCACCCGTGGCGGTACTTCTGGGCCCCGACACCGGGAGCTCCGGAGAAATGCTTGCCTTGGCCTTCAGGGGGCGACCTGCCACCCGCAGCTTCGGAAAGCCAACCGCCGGGTACTCCACAGCCAACCATCCAGCACGCCTACAGGACGGGAGCATGCTGCTGCTCACTGGCTCCGTTGCGGTTGATCGGAACTTGAAGGGAGACGGCGGAAGAATCGAGCCGGATGTCACCATTAACGATAGAACTGAAACCGAGGCTGCAGCTCGCAACTGGCTGCTGCAACAGGCTGCGTGTCGTGCGGCGGGATAGGCCTGGAAGCAGCAGCCCGATAGACCTAAGCCATGAAGTGGCGACGTCATTCGTAACATCAATTTAAACCGTAACATCGGCCAGTGTTACGGTTCAATTCGATGTTATGGCGGCCGCCTTGTCATTGACACGCATGGCGTGTCACTACGCTTAAGGCGTGCGTTTTCTGTCAGACGATGCCCGGCAACCAACAGCGCTGCCGGGCCTCCGAAGCCAGTCGCCCTTAAAGCGCAATCCGCGCCACAGACTCCTCACTTCCCTTCTCGTCCTTGTCCCCATTCTTGATGGTCACATACAGGACGTTCTTCTTCGCATCCAGCGCCAGGCTGTTCGGGTGGGTCGGCACGTCATACGCCCCCACCTGCTTGTAGCTCTCACTGTCATACGCAGTCACCGTACCGGCTTCCCGGTTGGTCACATACAAACGCTTGCGCGGCGCATCCAACAGCAGCCCCAGCGGGCCTGCGTCGGTGGCAATGCTCGCCAGTTCCTTGCCCGTGGTCGGGTCCAGCACCAGCACGCGCTGGCCCGGGTGCTTGGAGGCGAAGCCCGGAATGCTGCTGCCTTGGTACTTGCGGATCATCTCCAGCCCCTGGTCGGTCACGAACAGGCGCTTGCCGCTCGGGTCCAGGGCCAGGTTCATCGGCTGCTCGGCGCTGATGTTGAAGCGCTGCTCCACCTTGCCACTCTCGGTGCCCACGGTGACCACTTCGCCCAGCAGGTTGGAGGTCAGCACGCGCTTGTTGGCCGCATCCAGGGTCAGCCCCGGCGCCTTGGCGTTGCCCAGGCCCGGAATGGTGTTGATCAGCTTCAGCGTCTTCGTATCCACCACGAACAGCACGCTGCCCTCGCCGGAGTGGCCGGTCACGTACAGGCGGTTGTTCGGGGAATCCACCACCAGCTCGCGCAGGTCGTGGGTGTAGCCGGCCTTGCCGTCCTTGCCCACCTTCTTTTCCATCAGCTGCACGATGCCCACGGCCTTGTTGGTGGCCGTATCCACCACGGTCACCGAGGTGTCCACGGTGTTGCCCACGTACAGGCGGTTGTGGGCGTCGTCCAGCACCACGCCGAACGCCTTGCGCTCCAGCGGGATGTTGGCTTCAACGGCCAGCGAATCCGGATTCAGGCGCAACACCTGCGAAGGGCCCGCGGCATCGCCGAAGCCGCCCGAGGAGGCCACGAACAGCGCGTTCTGGGTCGGGCTGAAGGCCAGCTCGTACAGGCCCTGCGCAACGGCAGTGCGCTGGACGGAGGAAGCGGCGGCGGTGGTGCCGGCCTTTTCGGCGGCAAAGGCAGACGGAGCGCCAAGGGTCAGGCTGACGGCCAGCGCCAGGGCGGCCGAACGGAACAGGGAACGAGGGTGCATGCGAGCGTCCTTGTGAGAGGCAGAGGAAGGATCCTGGCTCGCGTGGCCGCTGGGAGGAGCGGCCAACCGCACGGTCGAAACACGTGGGAAGGCTGGCTGGCCCGGACATCTTAACAGGCGTGGGCCCGTCCCATCCTATGAGACGGCCCTGCGCCATCCTGCAGCCCGCTTCGGAGGAACACCATGAACAAGATCGACGCCGACTGGCTGGAAGAACTCAACGACGCCATGCGCAGCCTGTTTGCCATCAAGGCGCACGACCCGGAACTGGATCAGCGGTTGTTGATCAGCTACTACGACCTGGAGCCCCGGGACGCGGCCGTGGCGATCGGGAATGACTACGATCTGGATCGCAGCGAGGCTATCTGGCCGCCGGCTGGGTTGGTGTGGAACAGCTGAAGCCGAGCCTCTCGGGGCACGAACTATTTCATCGCGTCAAAGAGATTGCCAAAAAGCTTGGCGATCTCCCCGCCTTCGCTCCACAGGAACCAGAAGGACAGCACCAATGCGAGACCATGTACGTCGCGCTTCCTGACCCTGAACGTGTAGTACCTGTTGTCTGCCATCTTTCTCGTATCTTCCTGATTCATGATCTTGCTTCCTCCTTACCGACCTTCCATCAAACGCAGAATCTCCGTGACCCTGCGCTCCAGGTTCCGCCGCTCCAGATCACTTTTCAGGATCCTTTTCACCGCGCCTTCGTAATCGTCGCTGGCACAACCCATCATCGCCAGGCACATGCTCCCCATCAATGCGCTGGAAGGTCCGCAGTCGTACCCCATGCGGCAGGCGGCTACCTGCCATGCTTCGCTGGCTTGATCTCCAGTCACCAGTTCCCCGGCGGGCCCGCTGAACCCGGCCGGAAAGTTTCTAAACAACGTGCTGCCCATGGCAAACACGGCAGCAGGATCGTTTGAGCCGAGTACTTCTTCTATCAGGCTGGCAGATTCCGCCGCGTCTACGCTCTTCTTGTTCAAGGCGTTGTCCGTCAACCGGGCGGCCAGGTCACCGTTCTCGGCCGCTTGCGCGTACCAGCCACGAATAAGCTCCAGCGGCACGATGGCGCCGCCATCCACCACGTCGCACTGTGCGACACGTTCGCGAGCTACCCGCTCCAGCCCCTGCAGTTCTGCAGGGTCGGTCATCATTCCGCCAGTGGCATCCACAAAGCCGAGGAAGTGTTCGCGGTTGAAGTTGACGATGTAGCAAGACTCGTACGTATCCGCCAGCAAACGCTGGGCAACAGCATCGCCAGCCTTGGCCCGCCGCTTCAGGTCCTCGAAGGTCTTCAACCTGACTACTTCTGCGGGGCGCCCTTGGCCGGTGCTGATAGCAGGTCCAGCGGCCTTCGGAGCAGGCGCGGCTGGAAGCTGCGCTGCCTGTTCCTTCCCACGTGGGATTTCGACCCGTGCCGCCGGAACGTTCCGCCACAAGAAAAAGCCCGCCAGGACGGCAACCACCCCTACTCCAAGCCAGACCCAAGCCCTGCTGGTCCTCGTACCAATTCCCTTTGTCATACAGCCACTCCCCCTGTGCTCAATGCGAGTGTAACCGCCACGCACCAGAATTCATTGGCCTCCAATCAGCTCCAGAATCTCACTCACCCTACGTTCCAGCTCCCTGCGCTCGGCATCGGTGGGCAGCTCCCTCGTCAGAACATGGGTGTCCATGTCTTCGCCGAAACAGCGAAGCGTATCCAAGCAATTCAACACCATCCCCCTGCTGGCTGGCCCGCAGTCGTGCCCCATGCGGCATGCCGCCACCATCCATGACCAGGTAGCCAACGGTCCGGTCGTCATCGCCTCGGTAGCTTCGCCAGTGGTCACAGCTTCATCTACCCGAAGCGTGGCACCAAAGTAGAAGACGGCCGCAGGGTCACCAGAGGCAAGCACCTCTTCCAGAAGCTGCTCGTTCTCTGCAGGGTCATAAGGCTTCAGCTCATTCGCGCGCACCATTACGCGGGCTGCCAGGTCGCCACGCTTGGCGGCCTCGGCGTACCAGTGGGAAGCGAGTTGCGGTTCCAGCGGGCCGCCACCATCCACTGCGTCGCACTTTTCAATGCGTTCGCGCGTTGCCTGCTCCAGAAAGTCTATCTGGCTCTTATCACTGAGACTGCGCTTCCTCATGTCCATGGTGCTGATGAACGCGTCGCGATCCTCGTTGACGAAGTAGCAGTCGGCATGGGTTTCGGCCAGCAAGCGCTGCGCCACCCGGTCGCCCGCTTCGGCTCGCTGTTTCAGGGCCGCGAACTCCTGCAACCTGTGCTTCCGCGCAAGCGAGGCCTGAAGTTGACCGGGGCTGGAGGCAGCACTGGGCGCCCCCTCGGCACGCGAGGCCTGTACTGGCGCACCGTCCGTTCCAGGCACGTCGGTCTGCGCCGCAGGAACCTAGCGCCACAGTGCAACACCGACCAGCACGGCCACCACTCCCGCCGCCAGCCACAGCCTGGCTCTCCCCGCCATAGTGCCAACTCCCTTTGCCTTTGCGGCCCTCCTGTTGAATACCATGAACGGATGGCGCCGAACCAGCCATTTGCGACACGACCAACGTCTGCGACCGGCTTGCACCGCTGACTCAATCAGCCCGTTTCTGTCCCGTTGACGCCCCCTTGCCTATAGTGATCTCCATCAAAGCAATGGAACGCCCCATGAGCGTGATGTCATCCGGCCGGTGCCTGGCAGTTGCACTCGCCGTCGCCCTGAGCGCCAGCGCCTGCGCACGGACGCCGCCAACCGAACACAAAGGGACTTCGAACATGTCGGAAGCAACTGAAACAGGTCGTACCCTCAACGGCCACACTTACACCAATGCACCGGTGGACGTGCGGCTGGGGCCTAACACCTTCCGCATTCCTGCAAACTACCTGGACAGCCAGATCGCTCCCTGGCCCGGCGACGGCGTGAGTCTGGTGATCGAATGGCCGGACATGAAACCCACGCCTCCGGGCGCTCGTGCCAACCCCCGCACCAACGATTTCCGAAAGGAAATCCGGATACTGGTTGACCACGTCGACCGGGTGCCGATCGAGACCCTGCTGCAGCGCCAGGCCAGCAACGACGCCATCACCGGTGAAGGCTCATTGGAGCGCAACGATCCGTCCAAGCGGCTCGACCTGCGCGTCGCCCAGCCTGAGCAGCTGGGGCTGACCCCCTATGCAATCAACGAAACGCTGATGGCCGAGTACGCGCGCGCGTACGAAACCAAGTATGGCTCGCCCCATCCCCGCAACCCCGCGTATGAAGATGACTGGTACATCGCGCGGGACCCATCCGGCGAGCTGAGCACCTTCATCAAATGCGACAGCCACAAGCATAGTGCTGACGGGCTGGAGATCAAAGGCAGGGAGCTCGTAAACACCGAGTCAAGGACGGTTGCCAGTTGCACCCACTACATCGTGGACACTGAAAACAGCCTTTCAATCAGCCTCAGCTACAACCGCGTGTTTCTTAAGGACTGGAAGGCCATGGAAGTGGCCGTACGGGACGTCTTGAACCGCTCCAAGGTCAAGTAGCCCCGTCAGATACAGGAGTTTTCCATGAGTGGACTAACCGCCAACGACCTCCGAGTCCTCGGGCACTATGCAGATACCGGAAACCGGGAACTGTACTGGAACTACCTCTCCCAGCTCCCCGGCGCCGATGGCTACGGAACACTGGCATTGGGCGTGGTGCGCAACGACAGCCTGCCGGGCCAGGTAGCAAACAGCTACGCACAAGCCCATGCTGCCCGCCAGGGCGACGTGGGCTCGCAGTTCGCCAACGCCAGCCTTACCGAGCGCGACTGGGAGGAGTTTGGCCATACGTTGCTGAAGAAAGACTTGGAACTGCGCTCCAAACACCTGCTTGCCGGGCGCGGCGACCTTGCGCTGAACCTTCCCGGCAAAGACGTCATGCTTGCCCATGACCAGGCCTTTGTGGACCACCGGCTGGACCCAAACTGCTGGACGCCCCGCGTCCTGCTTCAGGCGGCGCTTGAGAACAGCGGCCCCGAAAAGGCCGAGCAGATCTGGACCAACATGCTGGACAACAACTACCTGGGCGCAACCCGCGTTGGCAAGACCGGCTATGACGCCATCGCCCAGATGGGCGTGGTCGAGGGCGGCCAGTACCTTGCCAGGCTGGGCGCCACCGAAGCCACCCAGCTGCTCGAAGGCCGCGCGACCACCAACCCCAACGTCATTGGCGGCAACAGCTACTACGCCATGTACTTCGAGGGCGAACGGAAGTGGGTGAACGTCAGCACCGGCGGAGGCCACGTTTCCATGCGCGAAGAGTGCAACCCGAACCGGATTGCCGATCTCAACGATGCCCGTGAGGTGCGCCTGGAACGGCAGCAGAAGGCAACCCAGTTCCACCCGGACGACCCGTACCGCACCATCACCCCCAGCCCGTTCACTGCCTCGCTCGAGGGCACCCCGGGCGCCCCTCGCCCCGCCACCCGCCTGGCCGACATCGGGCCCGGGCACGCGGACTACGCACTGGTGCAGCAAATTCGCGAAGGCGTGGCCGCCATCGACGCCAGGCAGGGTCGCACCCCTGACGAAACCAGCGAGCGCCTTACCGCAAGCGTAGTGGCGCTGGCCCGCCAGAACGGGCTGGAGCGTGCCGACCACGTGGTGCTGAGCCAGCAGACCGCCGACAGCCCCGCCGGCCGGAATGTGTTCGTTGTACAGGGCGACCTGGCCGACCCCGCCCACCGCCGCGCCTTCATGCCCACCGACGTGGCGGTACAGACGCCCGTGGAGCACTCCCTGCAGCAGTTGGAGGTAGCCGGGCAGGAACGGCAGCAACAGGCCCTCACCCAGACCCAACAGCAGCATCAGGAAGCCCAGCAGCGCGAGACCCAAAGCCACGCCATGCGCATGGGCTGACGCGGGCGCCCAACACGCGGGGGCCGGATTGCCTATAGTTCGCCAAACTGCCCCCCGCCCCGGCCAAGACAAGGAACCGCAATGGCACACCCCTCCCAGGAAACCGCTGTTGCCATCCTGATCGACTGCGACAACGTGCCGCCGGACATCGTGGACTTCGCGCTGCGCATGGCCGCACAGGCAGGCCGGGTGACAACGCGCAGGGGCTACGGAAACTCGAACACACTCGGCAAGAAGTGGGAAGAAGCACTGGTACGCCAAGCCTTCACCCCCTGCCTGCAGTTCCAGTACGCCTCCAAGAAGAACACCTCCGACATCGCCCTGGCACTGGACGCCCTGGAAACGTTGTTCGACAAGCGTGCCGACACCTTCTGCCTGGTCACCAGCGACAGCGACTTCGCCTACCTCTGCCGCAAGCTGCGCGAGCGCGGGGCCAACGTCTACATCGTGGGCGAGGCCAAAAGCCCGGACGCCTTGCGCAACGCCTGCGACCGGTTCTTCGAATGGGTGCCCGAGGCAGACAACGACGCCAAGACCAAGGACGTGGACACCCCGGAAGCCAAGCCGGCGGCCGCCACCCCGAAGCCGGAAGCCAAGCCCGCCGCCAACGGCCCGCTACCCAAGCGCCGCCCCCGCTTCCTGGTGGAGGCCGTTGCGCTGCTGGCCTCGTCCACCCCGGACGGCAGGGTCACCTTGAACGCACTGGGCCAGTACCTCAAGCGCGCCGACCCGGCCTTCAGCCCCACCGTCTATGGCCATTCCGGGCTGCTGAGCATGGTGAAGACCTACGACCTGCTCACGCCGCATGAGGAAGAGAGTGGCCAGTGGTCGGTGAGCCTGGCGCCCAAGACCGAGGCCTGAACGACAAGGGCCGGGGACACCACCCCGGCCCTTTGCAACCTACGGCTGCTCGTCAGGCGCATCCATGCCCTCCGCATACTTGTACGAGTTGCTCACCACGGTGAGGTCGATGGACTTCGGCTCGTCCGCCAGCCACACGTACCCCATCATCATCTTCCGCAGCAGGTACGAAGGCGTCTGGTTGGTACGCCACGCCGCCGCCTGGAAGTGGTGGCGCAGGCTGTCAGCCACCTTCACCTTCATCACCACGCGCTTTTTCATCGCGGATCTCCGCTGAGAATCGGCTGGCGCGTGTCGGCTTCAACCACCGCGTGGTGGATCTGGCGCTGCAGGCTCCTGGGCACGCCGGGGTAAGGCAGGATCGGCCGGCCGATGATGGAGATGGTGATGACGCCTTCTGATGCGTCGATCTGGAGCTTGGAACCCACGTTGAAGCCCATCTGGCGAAGCCAGCGGCCCTGGAGCTTCATGAAGGGGATCTTGGCGTCTTCCGCGAAGTCCGGGGGCGGTGTGGGTGCGGAAGCTGCCGGGGCCGCGCTTGCCGGGCGCTTAGGGGTTGGTTGGGAAGGGAGTTCGTCGTACGGCGTGTCGTCCCAGTGCGTGTGCATGTTGGACCTCCTGTAAGGATCGCCCCTCGCCGGGATGGCGGGGGAGTCGGGAGGTTAGAAACCGTCTAGTGCGAATCGGCGGGCGTATTTCCCACGAACGTGGGTATTGTATTAGCCGCCCTCCCGACAGGGAGAAGTCCAATCTTCGCACTAGAGGAGTTTCTACGCTCCGGTGACCAACATGCAGCACGCGTCGAGGAACGACCATTCGTTTGTTTCTCTTGATTTCAGCGAATCAGTAGGCGTTGCCTACCGTTGTCGCAAGCAGCTCTATGTCGTCGCAAGATATGGGATGGAGTGCACGTAATATGCGCCCCCTTTGACGGAAATGAGCAGATGGCACGTACTGATAGTGATTGGTTGCGAGACTTCGACGCAGCGATGCTTGTCTTTTTTGCCATCAACCACGAAGAGGCAGGCATGGATGAAAGAGAACTTGGCTGGTACGCCGACCTGCCACCAAAGGAAGCTGCACTGGCCTACGGCCGGGACTTTGACTTGTGTCGAGTGGAAACATTCTGGAGCTAGCTAGGCCTCCCACAGCTGGAAAAATCTCCATTTGCGTCATGGCTTGACGCCTACGGCATACTTCCACCTTATCGGATTCCCAATTCGCTAAGGTCGAGAGGAGGGCGACATGGACGACTGGACCTATGAACAGCTCGGTGCAGCAGTTGGAGCGTACCGTCGGATGCAGCAGCGGACGATGGACGGCTTGGAGGTAAACAAGGCCCAGGTCTATCGAGACCTCGCAGCGAAGCATGGTCGTACGCCCAAGGCCTGGGAGTACCGCATGCAGAACATTTCGCATGTCCTAGACCAGGCCGGCCAGAAGTGGATTGGAGGCCTGAAACCCGCCAAGAACGTTGGCCCCGAGGTCACGGGGACCCTTGTAAAGCTCCTAGCTCTTGGCCCACCGACCGCGGTGTCACCCGCCACGTCAGCCGAGCTCGAACAACAGCGCCTCCTGGTCGACAAGTCGGGCTTCTTCCTTCCGGAGAATATCGAAGATCAACGAAGTCGGGTTCTCAGGTCGATCGTTCAGCGCCAGGGCCAGCAGGAATTTCGCATGGCGCTCTTGGACGCGTATGAAGGGAAGTGCGCGATGACCGGGTGCGGGGCAGTCGATGTCCTTGAGGCTGCCCATATCCACCGCTATCTGGGAGAGGAAACGAACGTCGTGTCCAACGGACTACTGCTTAGGGCGGACGTCCACACCCTCTTTGACCTGAAGCTGGTGGGCGTCGATCTATCTACGATGCGCATCTGCGTCGCCCCGAAGCTGGCTGGGTCCATCTACGGGGAGCTGACAGAAAGGCGCTTGGCCACGCCAGCTAGTAAGGGGTGCGCAGTTGACCGACGTCAGCTGGAGAAGCATCGAGCTCAATGTGACTGGTAGGCATGCAGCCGCTACCCCTAGCGCTGACGAACTTGTTGGCACTGGTCCGAATCCGCACTTTGGGTGGCTGCTGACTCACTCACAAAGCGCTCGAATCAAAAAATATCCCTTATTTTTCAATGACTTTTTGACCAAGCTTTGAGCTGCGGCTCTAGAGACCGCCTCCTCGAATCCATCCCTGTGGACTGTACTGGCGAAATTCTGCATGCTCGCACCATTTGATTGGCTAAGCCGGGATTCCGGGACGAACGGGGGATGGAGTGAGTGAAGGAACATCTTTAAACTTTGTGGACGTGTTTGCAGGCTGCGGCGGCCTGTCTCTCGGACTTCTGAACTCTGGCTGGAAAGGCCGGTTCGCGGTCGAGAAAAATCCGGATGCATTTGCGACTCTGGATGCCAATCTCATCTCGCATCCTCGCTCATCGAACAAATTTCATTGGCCCGACTGGCTCCCAAAACAGGCCTCCGATATCTCAGGAGTTTTAAACAACTACTCCTCTGAGCTTACGGAACTGAGGGGCACTATCGATCTTCTGGCGGGCGGCCCCCCTTGCCAGGGGTTCTCGCTGGCCGGCCGGCGAAGCAACTTGGACCCAAGGAACAAGCTAACCGAAGAGTACATCCGGCTAGTCAAAGTGATGCTGCCTCGCATGCTGTTGATCGAAAACGTGCGCGGATTCAATCTTGCGTTCAAGAAGAGCTCGAAAGATGATCAGGGGGTCGCTTACTCGGAGAAGGTTGCGAGTGAGCTGGAGTCATGCGGCTACCGGGTGTTTTCGTCAATGGTAGATCTAAGTCGTTTCGGTGTCCCACAGCGACGACGCAGATTCATTCTCATCGCGATCCGGAAGGGAGACGTTGCGCTGACAAAACTGGGATCGCTCACACCATTCGAGTATCTCGAGAAGCGCCGGACAAGGTTCTTGTCCGATAAGGGACTCCCGACGAACAGAACCGTCTCAGCTCAGGAGGCCATAGGCGATCTGGAAGTCAAGGGCACCACACTCATCGACTGCAATGACTCCGCAATGGGAGGCTTCAAGCAGATCAAGTACTCTCCCACCTACTCCAGCGAGTACATACGGCTGATGCGTGGGCGGCGGACCACTGCGCCCGATAGCTTGAGACTCCCTCGCCACTCCGAAGTGACAAAGGTCAACTTTGAGCTTGTCATGACGACGTGCGAGAAAGGAAAAGCAATCAGCGGCACGGACCGAGATCGCCTCGGAATAAAGAAACAAGCGCTAACCCCCCTATCCGCTAGTTTGCCGTCCGCGACTGTCACAACGCTGCCAGATGACATCATTCACTATTCCGAAGCACGAATCCTGACTGCGCGTGAAAATGCGCGCCTCCAGTCGTTTCCAGACAATTTCAAGTTTCTGGGCAAGTACACGACCGGCGGAAAGAATCGCAGGAACGAGTGCCCTCGTTACACGCAAATTGGCAATGCCGTACCACCGCTGTTTGCAGAGGCAGTAGGAAGGATGCTTAAGGAGCTTGCAAAATCATGAAAAGTCAATCCTACAGCTTCCGAACTAACACACTCCTGAAGAATCTCGTCGGAAAGGATCTAATAAACGACGACAATATTGCCATCGTTGAGCTTGTCAAGAATTCCTACGACGCGCGCTCACCCAGCGTGCGCGTTGAGTTCACAAACTTGGGCCAAGATGGCGTCACCACCGCCCAAACAAGGATTCTGATATCGGATCTGGGCACCGGAATGACGATCGGTGACCTTTCCGATAAGTGGCTGAACATCGCATACTCTGAGAAGAAAGGCTCGCAGCAGGGGCGAGGGCAGTTCTTCGCCGGAAATAAAGGCGTTGGAAGGTTCTCGTGCGACCGCCTTGGCTCCGGTCTTGACTTGGTCACCCGATCAAAGGCTGAGCCGATCATCCATTTGCCTATTGACTGGAAAGACTTTGAAGTCGAAGGAGACAAGGACCGCATCATTCAAAGCATCCCCTTGTATCCAAAGGAAATCAGCGAATCTAGAGCCGCCGATATTTGCGGAGGATCGACCTTCCCTGCTTCGGGAACAACGCTGGTCATCTCCAACCTTCGCAGCGAGTGGAATCACGACAAACTAATCGACCTAAAGCGGTCGCTTGAAAAGTTCCTTAACCCCAATCAGCTATTCGAGCGAGACAAATTCGCAATCGAATTGGTGGTTAAGGACCTAGCGAAGGGTGATGCTGGGAAGTCATACCACGATCGCGTGAACGGAATCATCCAGAATCAGGTCTTTGAGAAGCTCAAGTTCAACTCCACTTACATTACCTGCCACGTGTCGTCAGCAGATTCATCAGTGACGACCGAGCTTTATCACGAGGGAGAGTCGGTATTCCGACTGCGGGAAAGCTCGTCTACTTACCCTGGCATTGTGGATGCGCACGTCGTCATCTACTACCTTAATCCGTATAAGAAGGCCTACTTTACGCGACAGACCGGCATTAGATCCATTGAATTTGGCTCAATTTTCCTTTTCCTAAACGGCTTTCGTGTCGCTCCTTACGGTGATCGCGGGGACGACTGGCTCGGTTTAGACGTACGTAAGTCTCAGGGCACTAGTCGATACCTATCTAGTCGCGACATCGTCGGAAGAATTGAACTTACCGACGTGGAGGACGTATTCCAACCGGTATCCAGCCGAGAAGGCCTTAAGAACACCGCTGAGTTCAAGCGATTGAGGGAAGGCCTGTTCCTTGACGTACTGAGGAAGCTTGAACGATTCGTCGTTGACGGTCTTGACTGGGACAGCGTGCCCACCACTGTGCGCGAGGAGCTGAGGACAGCCGAGGGCTTGGACTGGAAGAACACGTCCGAGTCTTATCTTGAGTCCTGGGAACGGAAGCAACAACGCATTGCGCTATCAATCCTTGGGCTCATTGGCTCGCATCCTTCTCGCACTCAGAATTTTTGGTTCAATCCGAAGCTGCTAGAGGCGGTTTTCGAAACGAGAACAGAGGACGTGCGCCGCCTACTAGATGAGATCGATGGAGCTGACCCTAGCAAACTCGACGGAAGCTTAAGGTCAGATCTGTCGAAGATTCGCCGGTTGATCCAGGCGAAGGACGATGCCGCCATATCAGCGAAGCAGGAGTCCGCAACGCTTCGCGTGGAAGTGGCGAAGAAACAACAGGAAGTCGAGCAGCTCAGCAAATCGACCGAGACCTACAGGGCGCAAACGCTCTTTCTTCAGTCCATTGCACCGACTGAGGTCAAGGACCTTCTTACCTTTCACCATCAGATCAGCCAAGACTCGGTGATTCTCGGCAATTACTTGACAAAGGCTCTGCGGTCTCTTCGGGAGATCGAAGGGGGCGAGAAGGTGACCAAGTTTCTAGAGAAAGCTCTGATGGCCAACAAGCGGATGGCCACGGTCGCACAATTTGCAAGCAAAGCGAATTTCAGGGCGGGGATGAAGAAGGAGATGACGGACATTCCCGCATTTGTCGAGCAGTACCTTCTAAATGTTGCAAAGGACTTTGCTGCATCGAATCTTACGCTCACCGTCAGCAATAGTGTGACCGAGCCGTTCGATATAAAAGCGAGTCGCATTGAACTCTCAATCCTAATTGACAACTTGATCTCCAATTCCGGCAAAGCAATGGCGAAGAACTTAGAGGTTCGCATCGACAAGATTGGCGACAACAGACTTGTCATTGCATTTGGGGATGATGGAAACGGGCTATCGGAAGATATACCGGACATAGACTCGATGTTTGAGATCGGCGTGACGACCACTTCTGGCTCAGGCCTGGGCTTGTACCATGCCAAGCAACTCGCCGAGACCATGGATGGAACTTTGAGTGCGCGCGCATTGGCGCCTCGAGGTATGGAGATGACCTTGGAGCTGGTGAAATGAAGCTTACCTATAAGATTCTGTGGTTCGATGACAATGCTGAGTTTTTTGACTCGCTCGACATTGAGCAGTTGGAGCGGAGAGTATCTGAGTGGGGTTTCATGCCTGAGTGCAAGCTCGTCACGACCAGCGACGACTTCAACTCGCAAGCCCCGTACTCGGACTTTGACCTTCTCGTGGTTGATTATAACCTTGAGGGGATAGGAGAGGGCCAAGATTTCATTCGAAGTGTACGCGACCAGAAGGTGTTTACCGAGGTCATTTTCTATTCCTCCAACAGTGTGGAGGAACTATGGAATGAAGTTCGAGAGAAGAAGCTGGAGGGGATATTTGTCGCTAACCGCGGGAACGTCATTGAGCGCATCCTTAGCGTCGGCCAGCAATCGTTACGAAAGGTTCTAGACGTCGACAACATGCGCGGCATAGTCATGGCAGAAGTCGGAGATCTTGACCTGGCAATTGCCCGAGTTCTTCGTTCGGCCGCCCCTCATATCGGCGAGGAGCAGCGGTCCGAATGGTTCGATACCTTTTACAGAAGATCTTGCGAGCATCAGCATGGCCATACTGAGAGGCTTGAGGCTTTCCGAGGAGCGCCTAGTATCGAAGGGCTCCTTGACCTCTGCGACAGCAATAAGCTATGGCAGAACTTTAATCGCGCCAAGAAGCTGATCGGAGCGCTCGGGGTCGTATCGCTGGGCAACTACGAGCAAGAGATACTTGGACCTCGAAATCATCTGGCTCATGGCGTCGCGACAAAGATGGACAATGGAGAGATTGTCTTCTCGCATCGCGGAAAGAACTACAGCTTCAATGAGACTGTCGGCATTGCGCTCCGGCAACAGATCATCGTGTACAAAGGAGCCTTCAGCACAATTGAGACAGCGCTCTCTTCTCTGGCTACGCCGGCCTCTACCGAAACGCAGGCTGATGAAGCAACACCTACATAGTCGCTGGCTGCCTGGAAGGTTACTGGTTGCAACACAACAGCTGTGGCGCGACCACTCCGGGTCCAGTAGCCGTTGAATCTTGCACTCGCTACAGAACCGTCGCCCAATCCGCACGGAGAACTTGTAGAGGAATATCGCGAGGGCAGCCGAACCAATGAGCGCAAGTACTAACCGAAATCCGTACGGCACTGTATCGACTGATTGATGAACTGGGCAAGCCGCAGCGGCGAAAAAGTCTGTAGGCAACCATGGCTTTACTGCCGATACGACAAGGAAGGCCAACGCACCCAAAAGAATGCCCTACCCCGCCGAGATGAAGAGCAACTTCTCAGCCCCCCCCTCCCCGGCTGGCGGAGTACCGAACGAGACGCAAGATTAGACTGAAGATTAAACCGCTGATCGCCAGCACCAGGACCGAGATAGCCGAGCTTCCTGCTCCCCATTGCAGCGCCCTTACTTCAACCGTTGTCTCAGCTTTTCAATGACGCGCCTGCCTTCCACTTCGCTGATCACGACGCGGTCGGGATTGACCCTCAATGTACCGTTGAAGCTTTGAACAGTTTGGCGCGACTGCAGCTCTCGCATCACCTCTCCGGCGAAGTCACGCAGATCGCTTTTGATCCTTCGCGTACCCGCAGACATACATGCTCCTTCACTAGGTGGGTCATCACGCAGGGGGCAGTGTACGTTCCTGAGTTCTCGCCACTTGAGACGCCTATCGCAGGATAGGCAAATTCAATTAAACCCCAACCGGATTAGCCTTCTCAGGGAGCCTTGAACTGCTTGGTAGACCGGGCAACATCCCTACCGCCCATCTTCCCATCCTTCGCCAACGGCGCAGGCGCGGCAGGCGCGATATTGCACCGGGCGACCTCGAAGAGGCGACGCAGGTTCGCGCGCGCGTCCTTATGGCCAAGTTCGTACGTGCCCCCCTAACCATGACCGGTACGGCGTAGGCATGCCTCCGTACGCAGGCAGTTAGTCGGCGGCAGCGTTCGCAGCGCCCTGGGGCGTCCCCGCCAACTGTGTAGCGCAGCCTCTGGAATGGGGCCAAGCGCCACAGAAGGCGGTATTGCCTGAAGCGTCTTCCCCCAACGAAGGGAGCATGATGCAGGCCGTCGCCATAGGCTGGCACTACACCCTATCTGAATCACGCTTCTTCGATGCTGCCTTACGTGGAACAGCCTCGCCTACCTTCCTTTCACTGATGGTTTGCAGACGGCGCTTCAACAGTTCGACTTCACCCGAAACGCGTCGATCACTGTCCTTGGACCGCAAGTACGTGTCCAGACG
The DNA here is from genome assembly GCF_013185915.1 of Stenotrophomonas bentonitica. Lineage (NCBI taxonomy): Bacteria > Pseudomonadati > Pseudomonadota > Gammaproteobacteria > Lysobacterales > Lysobacteraceae > Stenotrophomonas > Stenotrophomonas bentonitica. The sequence continues at coordinate 346,478 of NZ_JAAZUH010000003.1, forward strand.
AAGTAGTTCCTTAGTGGCAAGCGGGAGCTGAGGCGGTCGTGCCTTCAGATAGCCCCAACACCTCTGAACCGAGCATCTGTGCCAGCTTACGCCTAGGTCCTCGGCCTTCGCTAGGGAAGCATCGCACGCGCGAACATCCCCCTGACGCGCCTCAATCAACCCCCTCATAAACCAAGCCTCCCCCTGATCAGGAAGAAGTTCGACCGCGATCTTGGCTTGATGCAATGCTGCATCAATGTCTTGCCTTGCTGAAAATAGGAAGTAAGCGAATCGCTCACGAAGATGGCCGTTCAAGCTATCTGAGGCCACTGCTTGCTCAAAAAGCCTTTGGCTCTCGACCATGTCCCCCTCGCGACGCGCCATCTCTGCCGCCTTAGCCAGTGGAGTCCGGAACGCTTCGTCACCAGTGCCTAGCTTGTACCGAGACGCAGTCTTAACGAGAGAGGATATTTTTGCGGATACCTTAACAACCTCGGCATCGGTTGGACTCGCGCCACCATCTGGGAGCGAAACCTGCTTGCCCTTCGAATAATCGATAAAATTCTTGGTGAATGCGATTTGCACGTCACCTGACACAGTGACGACAGAGGCAATCCCTCTAGACTCCTCCAAAACCTGCTCCATGCAGGAAACGGTGACGCCAGCTTCCTCACAGCAAACCCTAAGGGAGTAGGATTGGTGCACGTCTGCGACCCTGGCCATTAGAAGCAGTACGCGTCGCTCCTTAAGCTCTATTCGCGCCCATACATCGGCAAACAAGAAATCCCCGAGATCCTTATTGAGCATTTTGGCAACACGCTCCGTTGCGCGCTCGATCTTCCTTGTTGCCGGGTCGCAGAGCGCGCTAACAAATGCTTCAAGAACAATTGGCCGCCGTTCAATCTTTTCAATTTCGCGCTGAAGGTCTTCAATCTTCGCATTGACTGCCAATTTGCAGTTCAACTTGCGCGAGCGCTCGCGAACGAATTCAACTGCCTCAGGCATTTCGAGCACTGGCACCTCGATCGGCGTCGCCTCCAAATGTTCCTTTCTTCTTGACGTCAGGAGAACCCGTCCGATTTTTCGCGCGACTTCCTTGAGCTCCCGCCCGACGGCTCTACTCTCGCCATCGTCAGACATCAGCGTTTCCGTGTTATCAATCACCAGCCATACGTCCTGCCTCTTGACCCCAAGCGCCGTCATTCGACCCTGAAGATTGGAAACTGCCGCGACGAAGTCCAACCTATAGAACTCAGCCGCAGGGTAGCAGCCGAAGATCAGAACATTGATGTTTGCGAGGAGCTCTATCAGATGGGGTTGACCAGACTTTATTGGCTCCAGACCATTGAGGCCCCACTGCGTTCTCTTCGCAGTGTAGAAGATAACGATCTTTGGCTTCCAGAGGACTTCCACCTCCTGATCTAGGATTCGATGCACAAATTCAATTGCGAGAGTCGTCTTCCCAAAGCCACCGTCACCGTAGACGAGGCAGGCCCGAGCTCCCTCGTCTTCATACCACTCAAGCAGCTCGTCAATCTGTGAAAGTCGGCCAGTAAATGAGTCGGTCTTCCTGTCGGGCATTGAGACTCTTGCGCCCCAGTCATTCTGCCATTCCAAAAGCGAGGGAAGCCCCTTTTCACCCAGCGCCTCAAATGGGTTGGGCGCATCATAGTTAAATTCGGCACGCAGCTCAGGTCCATCTGATATTTGGCAATTGACGCGAACTCGGTCAGACGCGATACGTTGAATTCGCCTAATCAGCGCAGGAATGCCATCCCTGGCCTTTAGAAACTTTAGCTCGATGACGTCCGCATCAGCTCCAAACTTGGGATAGCCACCTGACTCATCGGCTCGAGGGAGGACTGATTGGAGAGAGTCCACGAGAAATTTGAACGCATCGGCTTCCTGTGCAGGCATGTAGCCACCCAACAGTCCATGCCCCTCACCGCCATCGTTTCGCAGTTGCACGAGAGCGCGAAGCAGTCCAAGTAAGTTCTTGGGATGGTTGCCACAAAGTTCCGCTGCGGGCCTATCGAGAACGCTTTTCAACAAAAGGCGCGAAACGCCAGACCAGCCAGTCTGCTCAGCCGCGATTAGTAGCGCGTCCAACGCATCCACCAAGCTTCCATCTGCCGGCTTCCAGAGCGAATCCAAGACCTGCTTAGGAGGAGTTAGCGACGGATCCGGCGCCTTATTCCCTACCCACTCCAGCAAGCCAAAAACTGCCTGCTGGAGCAGAAGTCGGACCCCGACAATTACCCGAACCCTGGCTTCAACCTGATTACTACAGGCGGCAACTTCCTTGACGCAATTCTCGAAGTACTTCTGCATGTCCCCCCCCGGGATTGTTCGGCTTCTCCAGCCATCATCGCAAAAAAGGCAGCCACTAGGCTGCCTTTTCTGCGATTCGTAATCAATGAGGATTATACCCCGACAGGATTAGCCTTCTCAGGATCAATCTTGTACTGCTTGATAGCCCGGGCAACATCCTTACCGGTCATCTTCCCGTCCTTCGCCAGCGCCGCAATCGCGGCATGCGCGATGTAGTACCGGTCGACTTCAAAGAAGCGACGCAGGTTCGCACGGGTGTCCGAACGACCAAAGCCATCCGTACCCAGCACGGTGAAGGTAGCCGGCACGAACGCGCGGATCTGGTCCGCATACGCACGCACGTAGTCGGTGGCGGCAATCACCGGGCCCTGGCGGTCTTCCAGCAGCTCGGTCACGTACGCCTTGCGCTGGGTGTCTTCCGGGTGCAGGCGGTTCCAACGTTCAGCGTCGAAACCATCGCGGCGCAGTTCGTTGTAGCTCGGGCAGCTCCAGATGTCGGCGGTAACGCCGAAGTCCTTCTCCAGCAGCGCGGCCGCTTCAATGGCTTCGCGCAGGATGGTGCCCGAACCCATCAGCTGCACGCGCAGCTCGCCCTTCTTCGGCTTGCCGGCATCGGTGAGCAGGTACATGCCCTTGATGATGCCTTCGGCCGCGCCTTCCGGCATTTCCGGGTGGGTGTAGTTTTCGTTCATCAGAGTGATGTAGTAGTACTCATCAATCTGGTCTTCCATCATGGCCTTGGTGCCGTGCTGCATGATCACCGTGACTTCGAAACCGAAGGTCGGGTCGTAGCTGCGCACGTTCGGAATACCACCAGCGGCCAGATGGCTGTGGCCATCTTCGTGCTGCAGGCCTTCACCGTTCAGCGTGGTGCGGCCGGCGGTGCCGCCGAGCAGGAAGCCGCGGGTACGCATGTCGGCGGCCTGCCAGGCAATGTCGCCCACGCGCTGGAAGCCGAACATGCTGTAGTAGATGTAGAACGGCAGCATCGGCACGTTGGAGACCGAGTAGCTGGTACCGGCGGCCATCCAGGAGCTGATGGCGCCCGGCTCGCTGATGCCCTGCTGCAGCACCTGGCCACTCTGGTCTTCGCGGTAGAACATGAGCTGGTCGGCGTCGACCGGCTTGTACTTCTGGCCGAACGGCGCGTAGATGCCGATCTGGCGGAACAGGCCTTCCATGCCGAAGGTACGGGCTTCGTCGGCCACGATCGGCACGATGTGCGGGCCCAGTTCCTTGTCGCGCAGGGTGATGTTCAGGCTCTGCACGAAGGCCATGGTGGTGGAGTAGCTGCGCTCGCCGCTGCTCTTGAGCAGGCGCTCGTAGGCTTCCAGTTTCGGTGCGTTGAAGCTCTTGGTGGCCTTGCGGCGGCGCTGCGGCAGGTAGCCGCCCAGTGCGGCGCGACGCTCCTGCAGGTACTGCACTTCCGGCGAGTCCGGGCCCGGGTGGTAGAACGGCACCTGGCCGTCCTTGAGCTGCTCGTCGGTCACCGGAATGTTGAAGCGGTCGCGGAAGTGGCGCACCGCTTCGTCGTCCAGCTTCTTGGTCTGGTGGGTCGGGTTGAGCGCTTCACCGGCGCTGCCCATGCCGTAGCCCTTGACCGTCTTGGCCAGGATCACGGTGGGCATGCCCTTGGTGTTCACGGCCTCGTGGTAGGCGGCATACACCTTGTGCGGGTCGTGGCCGCCACGGTTGAGGCGCCAGATGTCGTCGTCGGAAAGACCTGCCACCATGGCGGCGGTTTCCGGGTACTTGCCGAAGAAATGCTCGCGCGTGTACGCGCCGCCGAAGGCCTTGCAGTTCTGGTATTCGCCGTCGACGGTTTCCATCATCAGCTTGCGCAGCACACCGTTGGTGTCCTTGGCCAGCAGGGCATCCCAGTAACCGCCCCAGAGCAGCTTGATGACATTCCAGCCGCCGCCACGGAACACGCCTTCCAGTTCCTGGATGATCTTGCCGTTGCCGCGCACCGGACCGTCCAGGCGCTGCAGGTTGCAGTTCACCACGAAGATCAGGTTGTCCAGGCCTTCACGGCCGGCCAGCGCGATGGCGCCGAGGGTTTCCGGCTCGTCGGACTCGCCGTCGCCGATGAAGCACCACACCTTGCGGTCGGACTTTTCGATCAGGCCACGGTTTTCCAGGTAACGCAGGAACTGCGCCTGGTAGATGGCGGCGAGCGGGCCCAGGCCCATGGAGACGGTGGGGGTCTGCCAGTAGTCCGGCATCAGCCACGGGTGCGGGTAGCTGGAAAGGCCACCGCCGTCGACTTCCATGCGGAACTTGTCCAGCTGCTGCTCGTCGATGCGGCCTTCCAGGAAGGAACGCGCATAGATGCCCGGGGCGCTGTGGCCCTGGATGAAGAGCAGGTCGCCGGGGTGGCTGTCGCTGGGGGCGCGCCAGAAGTGGTTGAAGCCCACGTCGTACAGGGTGGCGCCCGAGGCGAAGCTGGCGATGTGGCCGCCCAGGTCGCCCGGCTTGCGGTTGGCGCGCACCACGGTGGCCATGGCGTTCCAGCGGATGATGGAACGAATGCGCCATTCCAGTTCGGCGTTGCCCGGGCTCTTGGCCTCCAGGGTCGGCGCGATGGTGTTCACGTACTCGGTGGTGGGAGAGAACGGCAGGTAGGCGCCCGAGCGACGGGTCAGTTCCACCATGCCTTCCAACAGCTGATGCGCGCGCTCAGGGCCCTCGACATCAATAACGGCCTTCAGCGACTCGATCCATTCCTGGGTTTCCACAGGATTCGGGTCGTTGTTCAGCACCTCGTTCAACCAGTTCATTAGCGCTCCCATTACCGCACGCACGCGCGCGACTGTTTTAGATTTCTAGCCGCAAAGTGTAGCGCACCAATGGGTTTGCTTACTTCGCTACGGGTGCGTATGGAAGTGCTGGCGTTGTGTCTTCGGGACAAGATGCGACAGTGGGACGCAGGGTTTCGTGGGGTTTTTGAGGGTGCATGGGCTGTTGTTGCATGGGACAGGTGGGACAGCAGGGCGTGGAGCGTTCCATGTGGGGGACGGAGCGTCACGGTGGTGGGGGCCGTTTGCGGGGTGGGCGTTTTCGATATATCGTTAGCGGACTTGATTCGATATATCGAAATGACTGCTTCGCGCCCCGCCACCTCCCGCCCGCTCAGCCGCGGCGACCTGCGCCTGCTGGTGCTTTCGCTGCTGGCGGCGCAGCCGCGCCATGGCTATGAGCTGATCAAGGGCATCGGCGAGATGTTCGTGCAGGTGTACACGCCCAGTGCGGGCTCGATCTACCCGGTGCTGGCGCAGTTCGAGGCGGCCGGCTGGGTGAGCGTGCTGGAGGAGGCCGGGCGCAAGCGCTACCAGCTCACCGCGTTGGGCCAGGATGAACTGGCGGCGCAGCGCGAGGAGGTTGAGGCGGCGCTGCACCGGGTGCGGCACAGCGCGCGCTCGATCGCCAAGGCCAACCTGCCGCCGGTGGTGCGCGATGCGATGCGCGAGCTGAAACAGGCGCTGGGCGTGCACCAGGCGCGGTGGCAGGACGAGAACGCGGCTGTGGTGGCCCAGGCATTGAGTGAGGCCGCTGCGCGGATTCGCGCGCAGGGCCGTTGACCCGCTACTTCGACCCCGCCCGCATTTTGCCAGCCAGGTCTTCCCCCCTACGCCGCTGCGGCGGCTTTGAAACAGGTATTCCCCCATGGCTCTGCATGAAAGCAAGTTGGTGCGCCACACCGTGAAGTTCCGCCCGCTGCAGGTGCTGCGCACCGAGGAGATCAGCCCGTGCATGCGCCGGGTGGTGATCGGTGGCGAGGCACTGGAGGGCTTCGATTCGCCCTCGCCCGATGACCACGTGAAGCTGTTCTTCCCGAACGCGGAAGGCCAGTTCGTGGTGCCGACGATGACCCCGGAAGGCCCGCGTTACCCGGAGGGCCAGGAGCCCTCGCCCGCCCGCGACTACACGCCGCGCTGGTGGGACCTGGAAAGCAATGAGCTGGCCATCGACTTCGTGATGCACGGCGACGGCGTTGCCTCGCGCTGGGCGGCCAATGCGCAGCCGGGCGATGCGATTGCGCTGGGCGGGCCGCGTGGTTCGCATATCACGGCCGATGACTTCGACACCTACGTGCTGTTTGGCGATGAGACGGCGCTGCCGGCGATTGGCCGCTGGCTGGAGACGCTGCCGGAGCAGGCGCGGGCGGAGGTGTATATCGAGATTCCGGAGGCGGAGGACCGCCAGGAGCTGCCGGTGGACGAGCGGATTTCGGTCTCGTGGCTGGAGCGGAACGGGTTCGATGCGGCCACCAGCACGCTGCTGGAAGACGTGCTGACCGATTTCGAGGAGCCGGAGGGCGACACGTTCTATTGGATCGCCACCGAGTCGCGCCGGGCGCGGATGATGCGCAAGTACATCGAGGGGCACCTGGCGGTGCCTAAGGATTGGATCCGCTCGAAGGGGTATTGGAAGGCGCATCCGGAGCATGAGGGGGATTGAGGCCCCGGCCGGCCGTGCGACAATCCCGCTTTTCCCCGACGCCTCTACGATGCAACCTGCCTCTCTCCCGACCCTGGCCGACCTGATCGCGCGCCTGGAGCGCGCCGATCCCGCGCTGGACGCCACCCTGGCCACCGCCGCCCCGCAGGCGACGGTGCCGATGCGCGAGGCGGTGCTGCCGCTGGCCAAGGCGCAGCTGGCGCTGGTACAGGCCAATGCGGATATCACCCTGGTGGCGGATGAGCTGCGCCGGTACCAGAAGTACGCGTTGCCGGGTAAACCGAGCCTGCAGATCGTGCAGCTGCGCAAGCAGCAGGCTACGGTGAAGCAGGCGGCGTTGATTGCGCGGCAGAACTTTACGCAGGCCACGCACGCGTTCCTGCGTGAGAGTGTCTTGGTGGCGCCGGCGCGTCGGTTGCCGACCGATTTCGCAACGGCGTGGTTGGCGAAGATCGCGGCGGCTTGAGGGTTTCCGGGCGGTGATGCGCTGCTCCGTTTGAGGTCCATGCGTCACCGTGCCGATCAATGTTATCGGCGGTCGTTTGGGAACCGACCCTACCGGCTAGATGCTCCCCTGGTTTGTGCACAAACAAAAATCCCGCCTTTCGGCGGGATTTTTGCGTTTCACATCAAACCAATTACGCGGCCGGCTTTTCGCCGGTGGCTTCGGTGGTGATGCGGATGTTCACTTCGTCGCTGACGTTCGGGGCATACGCGCCGACGCCGAAATCGCTGCGCTTGATGGTGGTGGTGGCGTCGAAACCAGCGGCCGGAACCTTGGCCATCGGGTGCTCGCCGCCGGCGTTGACGGTCACATCCAGGGTCACCGGCTTGGTGATGTCCTTGATGGTGAGGTCGCCGGTGACGGTCAGCTTGTTGGTGCCGGCGGCTTCAACCTTGGTGCTCTTGAAGGTGGCGGCCGGGAACTTGGCGGCGTCGAAGAAATCGGCGCTGCGCAGGTGTTCGTCGAACTTGGCGGTGAAGCTGTTCAGGCCGCTCAGCGGCAGCTTCACTTCCAGGGTGCTCTTGGTCACGTCGGCCGAGTCGTACACCAGGGTGCCTTCGACGTTGCCGAAGTGGGCGGTCGGGTGCGAGAAGCCGAAGTGGCTCCACTGGGCCAGCACGTCGGTGTGGCTCGGGTCGAGCTTGTAGGTGCCCGAGGCGATCTGGATGGCTTCGGCAGCCGGGGCAGCGGCCGGGGCGGCAGCGGCATCAGCCGGTGCGGTGGCGGCAGCGGCCGGGGTGGCGTCCGCAGCGGGGGCAGCGGTTTCTTCAGCCGGCTTGGAGCAGGCGGCGATGGCCAGGGTCAGGGCCAGCGGCAGGAGCAGTTTGCGGGTAACGGTCATGGCAGATCTCTCTCGCATTCGTAGGGAAAAGGAAAAGTGATGCAACAGCCCGTCCGCACGGACGGGCCAGGGTCCGGCGGGAACGCTTATTCGATGCGGGCAGCTTCGTCGAAGGCCAGGCGAGGCAGCCGCGGGAACAGGCCCGAAGAATCACCGTAACCCAGATTGACCAGGAAATTCGACTTGATGGTGGTGCCCTTGAAGAAGGCCTCGTCCACCTTGGCGGGGTCGAAGCCGCTCATCGGGCCGGCGTCCAGGCCCAGCGCGCGGGCGGCCAGGATCAGGTAGGCGCCCTGCAGGCTGCCGTTGCGGAACGCGGACTCGCGGCGGCCTTCACGCGGGCCGTCGAACCAGGCCTTGGCGTCGGTGTGCGGGAACAGGTACGGCAGCTTTTCGTGGAAGTCTTCGTCGAAGGCGATGATGACGGTGACCGGGGCGGCCAGGGTCTTGTCCTGGTTGCCTTCGGACAGCGCCGGGGCCAGCTTGGCCTTGGCTTCGGCCGACTTCACGAACACGAAACGCGCCGGGCTCGAGTTGGCGGCCGTGGGGCCCCACTTCACCAGTTCGTACAGGGCCTTGAGCTGGCTGTCTTCAACCGGCTTGTCGAGGAAGGCATTCTGGGTACGGGCGGTACGGAACAACTGGTCGAGCGCAGCATCGTTGAGCACGTTGGACATGAAGCCTCCGGTGGAACAGGGGTAAAGAGGAATTCCGCTCGCCGTACGCTACCTTGACCGGGCGCTGCGGTTGGCGAAGGCTCGCAGTGTAGAGTGTCGCGACTGTTGCAACACCCAGCCTTACTGAAACGAATTAATGCCATACGTGAAACGATGGAGTCCGCCCTGGACTATCACTGACGGCCGTGCCGGCAATGTGCGGCAGGCGGTGGCGCTGGCCACGGCACTGAAGCTGGGGGCCCACCGGCCGCTGGTGCTGGAGCCGCGCGCGCCGTGGAAATGGGTGGCACCGCGCTGGTTGCCGGGCGCGGCCAGTGGCTATGGCGAGCCATTTGCGACATTGGCTGCGCAACCGCCCGAGCTGGCGGTGGGCTGTGGCCGGCAGGCGGCCGGGGCGCTGCGCGAACTGCGCCGGCGCGGCAGCAAGGTGGTGCAGATCCTGGACCCGCGCCTGGGCACACGCCACTGGGACCTGCTGGTGGTGCCCGAACACGACCGCCTGCGCGGTAGCAACGTGCTGACGCTGCTGGGCAGCTTGAACCCGGTGGATGACGACTGGCTTTCGCTGGGGCGGGCTGCGTTTGCCAGCTTTGGCGAGCTGCCTGGGCCGCGTACTGCGCTGCTGGTGGGTGGGCCGACCCCGCATGCGCCGTGGCATGAGCCGGACATGGTGAAGGTGTTCCAGCAGGTGGCTGGGCAGCTGCGTGAGGAAGGCGGCAGTTTGTTGGCCACCACTTCGCGGCGTACCCCGCCGGCGTTGGTGGGGGCGCTGCGCAGTGCGTTTGCCGATGTGCCTGGCGTGATCTGGGGCGATGGCGGCGACGGGGTGAACCCGTACGCGGGGCTGCTGGGCTGGGCGGACCGGGTGGTGGTATCGCCGGATTCGGTGAACCTGCTGTCTGAAGCCTGCGGCACGCGGTTGCCGGTGGCGGTGGCGCTGGAGAAGCAGGCGCAGGGGCGGATGGTGACGTTCCAGCAGGCGCTGCATGCACGCGGGCGGTTGCAGTCGCGGTGGTTGGATTGGGCTACGCCCGGGGCGATCGAGCCGCTGCGTGAGACCGCGCGGGTGGCGGCGCAGGTGAAGGCGGCATTGGGTATCCCGGCTTAACGGCGCGCGTGGGTTGGGTACCTTCGGTGGTGGGTTGCCGTTATGTTCGAGGCTCACCAGGGAAGGAGCGTGCGTATGCGCAGTGCTGTGTTGATCTTGATGGGCGCGATGCTGGCGGGGTGTTCGAGCATGCCGACCGGGCAGGACCCGGTGTCGTGGAGCTGCCACAAGGAGCTGACCGCGTACCGCAACCAGCCGCCGCGTACGGACCAGCAGAAGAAGGAACACTGGCCGCCGGAGAACGAGCCCGCACCCGTGAGTGATGCCTGCGCGCGCGAGCTGAGCCGATAGCGGCAGGAGCGGCCGATTGGAGATCGCGCCGAACCCGGCGATCACCGGACTTATCGGACGTCTCGATACCGGCACCGGATTTATCGGACATCTCGATACCGGTAGTGCCGACCGCTGGTCGGCAAAATGCCAGACGAAGCTATGATGCGTCAGCGGCACGAGCCGCAGGAGAACCCCACGCATGGATGTGCCCCGCCCCGCTTCACGCCGCCTGCCCGCCGCGCTGCTGTTCACCGCGTTGATGTTGGCCGTCCCCGCCGCCCACGCCCAATCCCAACACGAGTGCGTGGAGCGCCACCCTACCCCGGCCTCGCTGGCGGCGATGTTCGACGTCGCGCTACGCGCCGATGAGGCGCTGGAAGCGCTGGACGACGTAGATGTGGTCATCCTCGCGCGCGGCGGCCAGGACCTCAGCAAGTACGGCCTGCGCCACAGCCACCTGGCCTTCGCGGTGCGCGAAGACGATGGCAGCTGGCGCACGGTGCACCTGCTCAACCACTGCAAGTCGCCGCAGTCCACGCTGTTCCGCGAGGGGCTGAGCAACTTCATTGGCGAAACCGGGTCGCATACCGACCTGCGTGTGGGCGTTCCGACCCCTGCAGTGCGTGCGGCGTTGAAGACCATGCTTACCGCGCCGGGAATCCAGGCCAAGGCGCTGCACGAGCCGCGCTACAGCGTGGTGGCCTATCCCTTCAGCGACGAGTACCAGAACTCCAACCAGTGGGTGCTGGAAGTGCTGGCCGCCGCGATTGCGCAGTCGCGCGACGGCACATTGCTGGTGCGCCGGGCGCAGGTGCAGACGTGGTTGAAGGAACAGATGTATGAGCCGAGCTCGCTGCACATCGGCGTGGGCAAGCGGCTGGGTGCGCGCTTCTTTGCGGCCAATGCCGCCACCACCGACCATCCTGCAAGTGAGCGGATTTCCGGCAATTATTCGGTAGTGACGGTGGAGTCGGTGTTCGACTTCCTGCAGAAGCGTAAGGTGCTGGCGCAGGAACTGAGCGTGGCGCACGTGCCGGTGGCGGGGATGTCGGCACCGAAGCCGCAGTGATTTTTTGCGGTACCGGCGAATGGCCGGTGCTGCCTTTGCAGAAGGAGTTGGCATGAAGCGTTCTTCGATTCTGGCGATGGCACTGGCCCTCGTCGTTGCAGCACCGGCGGCAGCAGAGCCGGAGTTCACCGCCAGCGAGACCGCGAGCAGCGTGGCGGTGCTGGGCTCCTACGCGAGCGTGGTGGTGATCACCGCACCGATCTGGCTGACGGTGGCCGGGTTCAAGGCCTCGGCCGAGGGCTCGGAGCGGCGCAGCGCGGCCAAGCGCGAAGGCGCTGGCAAGCAGGGCAAGGCCGGTCCACTGCCGCCGTTGACGGTTGAGCAGGTGGAACAGCAGCCCGACGGCGGCTGCAAGGTATCGCTGAAGAACCCGGAAGCCCCCAATGACCTGGCCGTGGTGCAGTGGCCGGCGCGTGCGGACACGGCCGCGCCGGCGGTGAAACAGGGCGACGTGCTGGCCTTCACCCCCACCGAGACCGGCGCCGGCTGGATGGTGGCCGACGCCAAGGGCACGGCGCTGGCGTTCATGCCGACCACGGATGCAGCGGCGAGCAACCTGAGCGAACGCTGGTGACTGAACGGCTGCGGGGTGGCTGCGGCCGCCCCGAGCCGGGATAATCCGCCGCTTCCCTGTCTACCCCACTGGTTCGCCATGACCGCGCGCCCTGCAATCGTGTTTGCCCCGTTGACCGCCCGCTCGCTGCTGCTGGCGGTGCTGGCCATGGGCGCGGTGGTGCTGGGCTCGAACGTGCTGGTGCAGTACCCGATCAACGACTGGCTAACCTGGGGGGCTTTCAGCTACCCGGTGGCGTTCCTGGTGAGCAACCTGATCAACCGCCGGTTTGGCCCGGCTGCCGCGCGGCGGGTGGCGTGGGCGGGGTTTGCGCTGGCGGTGGTGCTGAGTTTCTGGATCGCCACGCCGCGCATTGCGGTGGCGTCGTGCCTGGCGTTCATTGCCGCGCAGCTGCTGGACATCACCGTGTTCGACCGGCTGCGCCGTGGGCACTGGTGGCGGGCGCCGATGGTGGCGACGACGTGCAGTGCGACGTTGGATACGACCATTTTCTGGAGTATTGCGTTCGCCGGGTCGAGTCTGCCGTGGGTGAGCTGGGCCGCGGGCGACCTGGCGGTGAAGCTGGCGATCGGTGTGTTCCTGCTGGCGCCGTTCCGCGCGTTGTTGTGGAAGATGGCGCCGCGGGTGGCGTGACAGGGCGACGGTTTCACCGGGGGTAGAGCCACGCCCTGCGTGGCTGCGGCGCATGGTCCGCGCCAAGAGCAGCCACGCAGGGCGTGGCTCTACCGCGGATTGTCATTGCGGCGGTGACGGGCCGAACGGTAGCTCTGCTGCTTCGCACGCGGCTGTGATCACCCGCTGCGCTTCTTCCAACGCCGGCGTTGGCACCGCCAACCTCGGGCGTCTATCCAGCGTGCAGGCCAAACCCACGTCCAGCAACGCCGCATGCGCTTCATGCAATGCCTCGCGCGTGCCGCCGGGCAGCCAGGCGATGCCGGCCAGCGCGTCAATCAATCTTGGCGTGTCGCGCGGTTCCAGCACCTGCGGGTTGCTGCCGGCGCTGTCGAGTACGCCGGTCTGCAGCAGGAACTCGAGGTCGACGATGCCGCCTGCGCCCTGCTTCAGGTCCCAGCGCGCGGCGTCGCTGCGGTCCAGTTCGGTGCGCATGCGGGCGCGCATTTTCACTACGTCGGCATACAGCACGTCGCGCTCGCGCGGACGCGCGAGGGTGGTGGCGCGGATGTGTTCGAAATCGCTGAGCAGGCTGGCGTCGCCGGCGATGCCGCGTGCGCGCACCAGCGCCTGGTGTTCCCAGGTCCAGGCGCGCTCGCGCTGGTATTCGGTGTAGCTGGCCAGCGAGGACACCAGCGAACCCTTGCCGCCGTCCGGGCGCAGGCGCACGTCGATGTCGTACAGGCGGCCGGCGGCGGTGACGGCACCGAGCAGTGCCATCACCTTCTGCGCCAGGCGCGCGTACCAGCGGCCCGGGTCGAGCGGACGCGCGCCGTTGCTGCTGTCCTGGTCGGCCGGGTGGTCGTGCAGGAACACCAGATCCAGATCGGAGCCGAAGCCGAGCTCCAGCCCACCCAAGCTGCCGTAGCCGATGATGGCGAAGCGCCCGCCCGGTACTTCGCCATGCGCGCGGCGCATGTCGGCGTCGGCCATGGCCAGTGCGGTGACCACCACGACCTGCGCGAGCTGGGCGAGCTGGCGGGTGCTGTCCACGGCGCGCTGGCGGCCATCCAGCGTGGCCAGCGCCATGCGGAAGCTGAGTGCGAGGCGGGTTTCATTGAGCAGGCGCAGCGCGGCTTCGGGATCGTCCACCGCCAGCGAGGCATCGCACTCGGCCTGCATGGCCTCGGCGTCGGGCATCGGGCCGGAGACGCGGACGTCGAGCAGTTCGTCCAGCAACAACGGATACGCAGCAATGCGCTCGGCCAGCAGCGCGCTGCGGGCGAGCACGTCGACCAGCCGCGCCAATGCGCTGGGCTGTTCGTCGAGCAGGGCGAGGTAGCTGGTGCGGCGCAGGACCGCCTGCAGCAGGCCGAGCACGCGCTTGAGCGCGGCGTCGGGTTGCGGCGAGCGGGTGGCGGCGTGCAGCAGCGCGGGCAGCACGCGGTCCAGGCGCGCGCGGGCGCTGTCGGAAAGCGACTTCACGCCGAGCGATTGGGCGAAGTCGCGCAGCGACTGGTCGGCGCCGCCGGGATCGTGGAAGCCGGCTTCGGCCAGCACCTCTGCGCTGCCGCCGTCGGGCAGGCCGCGCCAGTAGTTGGCCAGTGCGTCGGGCGCGGCCTGGCCGGCGCGCGGGGCGAGCAGCGCGCCGAATTCGGTGCTGACGCGGTCGCGCTGCACGTCGAGGGCGGCCAGCAGCGCGTCCCAGTCGGCATAGCCGAGGCCGCAGGCGATGCGCAGGCGGTCGGTGGGGTCGGTGGGCAGCGCGTGGGTCTGGGCGTCGCGCAGCATCTGCAGACGGTTTTCCAGCCGCCGCAGGAAGCCGTAGGCGTGCAGCAGGTCTTCGCCGTCCTGGGGGGCCATTTGGCCGCAGGCGACCAGTGCCGGCAGTGCATGCAGCAAGCGGCGCTCGCGCAGGCTGGCTTCGCGGCCGCCGCGGATGAGCTGCAGGGCCTGGGAGAGGAATTCGATTTCGCGGATGCCGCCGGGGCCGCGCTTGATGTCGTCGAACATGTCGCGGCGCGAGACTTCGGCGGTGATGGCGGCTTTCATTTCGCGCAGGCCGTCGAGCGCGGTGAAGTCGAGGTAGCGGCGGTACACGAACGGGCGCAGGGTCTGCAGCCAGGCTTCGCCGGCGGCGATGTCACCGGCCACGGCGCGCGCCTTGAGCCACGCGTAGCGTTCCCAGTCGCGGCCTTCGCGCTGGAAGTACTGGTCCATGCCGGCGAACGAGAGCGCGACGCGGCCGGCGCTGCCGAATGGGCGCAGGCGCAGGTCGACGCGGTGGCTGAAGCCGTCCACGGTGGTTTCGTCGAGCAGGCGGGCCAGGCGCTGGCCAAGGCGGGCGAAGTATTCCTCGGCGGCGAGCGGGCGCGGGCCGTCGGATTCGCCGCCCTGGGGGTAGGCGTAGACGAGGTCGACGTCGGAGCTGAAGTTGAGTTCGCCGCCGCCGAGCTTGCCGAGGCCGAACACCACCAGTTGCTGTGCGCTGCCGTCGGCGGCGCGGACCACGCCGTGGCGGGTGGCGAATTCCTGCTCGAGCGCGGCCAGGGCCAGGGCGAGGCATTCCTCGGCCAGGCGGGTGGCGCCCGCAAGAGTGGCGGGGACGTCGTCCAGGCCGGCCAGGTCGCGCCAGATCAGGCGGGTGGAGCAGGCTGTGCGATAGCGGCGCAGGCGGACGGGCCAGTCGGCGGGTTGCGCGGGGTCCAGTTCCGGGAGCGGAAGCGGCGGGCAGTCGTTTTGGGTCAGATGCGACAACAGGGCGGGCTGTCGGCACAGGGTGTCGATGGCGAAGTCGCTGGTTATGGCGAGTTGGCGGAGCTGGGCCAGTACAGGTTCCGGCGGCGGCCAGGAACCTGAGTCGTTCAGGCTGAGCGCAAGGCGGGCGAGCGCGCGGTCGACCAGGGGGACGAGGGCGGCGGGGACGGCATCGGCGGGGATCGGCATGCAGGGATTATGCATTGCCCGGCGCATCCCAAATTTCAGGCATTAAAAAGCCCGCTAACAGCGAACTGTCAGCGGGCTCTGCTCCCTCCCCCACGTCGGGATGCAGGGCGATCTTCTAGGCTCCGCGAATAACTTGCACGCTGCACTGCAAAACAATACTCATGGGTACAGAAGCCCCCATTTACCTGAATAGCACCTCACATAACCCGGGAACACCATTCCACCTTGGTCGCAGCCGGGAGGGGGGTGCGATGGCGGATAATGAAGTCCCCCACGAAATACCTGGTCGTCATGTCCGTTGATCGCATTGCCAACGCGCGTCTGCGCGATCGCGTCGTATCTGCCGAAGCCGCCGCCGCGCTGATCCAGCCCGGCGAAACGGTGGCCATGAGCGGTTTCACCGGCTCGGGCTACCCCAAGGCGGTGCCGGTGGCGCTGGCGCAGCGTATCGAGGCGTTCCACGCCGACAACCTGCCCTTCCAGATCAGCCTGATGACCGGCGCGTCCACCGCCCCGGAACTGGACGGTGCACTGGCCAAGGCCGATGGCATTGCCATGCGCATGCCGTTCCAGAGCGACCCGGATGCGCGCAACCGCATCAACGCCGGCCTGCTCGATTACATCGACATCCACCTCAGCCACGTGGCCCAGCATGTGTGGTTCGGGTTCTATGGAGAGATCGATACGGCGGTGGTCGAAGTTTCGGCGATCCGTGAAGACGGTTCGCTGGTGCCCTCTACCTCGGTGGGCAACAACAAGACCTGGCTGGACCTGGCCAAGAAGGTGATCGTGGAGGTCAACGACTGGCAGCCCGCCGGCGTGGACGGCATGCACGACATCTATTACGGCACGGCGCTGCCGCCGCACCGCAAGCCGATTCCGCTGGTGCACGGCAACGACCGCATTGGCGAGACCTCGCTGCGCTGCGATCCGGACAAGATCGTGGCGGTGGTGCGCACCAACGGGCCGGACCGCAACAGCCCGTTCAGCCCGATCGACAGCACCAGCGAGCAGATTGCCGCGCACCTGATCGACTTCCTGAAGCACGAAGTGGCGCGCGGTCGCCTGCCGGCCAACCTGCTGCCGCTGCAGAGCGGCGTGGGCAATATTCCGAACGCGGTGCTGGCGGGGCTGGGCAAGAGCGGCTTCCGCGACCTGAGCGCGTTCACCGAGGTCATCCAGGACGGCATGTTGGACCTGCTGCGCGACGGGGTGCTGAGCTATGCCTCGTGCACCGGGTTCGCGCTGAGCCCGCAGGCCAACGAGACGTTCAAGGAGAACATCGACTTCTACCGCGAGCGCATCATCATGCGCACGCAGGAGATCTCCAACCATCCGGAGCTGGTGCGCCGCCTGGGCTGCATCGGCATGAACGGAATGATCGAGGTGGACCTGTACGGCAACGTCAATTCCACCCACGTGATGGGCACGCGGATCATGAACGGCATTGGCGGTTCCGGTGATTTCGCGCGCAATGGGTTCCTGTCCGCATTCCTGAGCCCGTCCACCGCGAAGAACGGCACGATTTCGGCGATCGTGCCGATGGTGAGCCATGTGGATCACACCGAGCACGATGTGTCGGTGATCGTGACCGAACAGGGCCTGGCCGATCTGCGCGGTCTGACCCCGCGCAAGCGCGCGCGGGTGGTGATCGACAACTGCGCGCACCCGGAGTTCCGCGACCAGTTGAACGATTATTTCGAGCGTGCCAGCCGCGATAGTTACGGCAAGCACACCCCGCATCTGTTGCCGGAGGCGTTGTCGTGGCACCAGCGGTGGCTGGATACCGGCACGATGAAGGCCTGATGTGATGCAACGAAAAACGCCGGGATTTCCCGGCGTTTTTTTGTTCCGCGCGATCGATCAATCGACGCGCAGGCTGTCCAGCGATTCCTGCTGCAGGCGTTCGTAGATTGCGAACTCGTCTTCCACCGGCATGCCCAGCGCTTTCTCGAATGCATCGCGGTTGGAATGCGCGGCATATGCACGCTGCTCTTCGCCGCCCAGGTTCGACTGGAAAATACCTGCGGCACTGACCGGCAGGAAATCTTCGTAGACGATCGGATCTGCACTGGCCAGGCCGGCGCTGACCAGTGCTTCGGCCGGCAGGTCGGCCACGGCGGCGCGGTCGTTGCGGCCCGCTTCGGTGAGCGCGTAGCGGTAGTAACCCAGCCCCTCGCGGCGCAGGGTGTCGTGGTCGTCCGGAAAGCCGGTGAACGCTGCGGCCAGGCGGGTGGAATAGTCCTGGCCGGTGCTGCCGGCGCCACCGGCGTCGCGGGCCTGGGCCAGCAGCTGGTCGTACAGCGCGCGACCCTTGGGGGTGAGGGCCAGGCCGCGCTGTTCGATCTCGCCGAAGCGCGCGGTATGGGTGCCGGCGTCGCCGCCCTCGCCGTCCGGGAAGTTCACGGTTTCCTCGAGCGCCTTGAAGCTGGTCTGGCGCAGCAGGATCGGGCAGCGGCGCGGCGGCGGGCCTTCGACCACGGCCTTGGCGTCGATGCCACGGGCCAGCATGCCGGCCTGGGCGGCGTCGATGTCCAGGGTGCGCGGGGTGAGGTGGTTGATGTGCGGGCCACGGAAGCTGACCACGTCGGCCACCAGCCGGTGCGCGTTGCTCAGCGCCTGGTAGGTAGCCAGCGAGACGGTGGCGTCGCTGTGCCAGCGGAAGGTCTCCAGCGCGGCGAGCACAAAGCGGCGGGCGTCGTTCTGGTCCAGGCCGCCTTCGCGTTCGGCCTGGTCGATCAGGGCCAGCGCTTCGTCGGTGAAGATACGGCGGCGCGCGAGGATGCGCGCGGACTCATCGCGCAGGGCCGGGTCTTCGATCAGTTCCAGGCGCAGTAGCGAGGTGAACACGCGGAACGGGTTGGCGGCCAGCGCAGGCGCGGTGCGCGGGCGGAAGGCGGTGGAATGCACCGGCACGCCGGCGACGGAAAGGTCGTAGTAACCGATCGGGTGCATGCCCATCACCGCGAACAGGCGGCCCAGGGTGGCGAGTTCTTCGGCGGTGCCAACACGGATGGCGCCGTGGCGTTCCTGCGCCAGGCGGGCGCGTTCGTCATTGCGCTCGAGCTGCTCGGCCAGCGCCGGGTTGTCGGTCAGGACGGCGTCGTTGATCTCGGCCACCAGGTCGACCAGGGTGCCGTACAGCGGTACCTCCGTGCGGTACATGGTGGACATGGCCTGGGCGAACAGGCTGCGGATATCGTCGGGTGAAACGAAACGGTCGGCGCTCATTACGTACTCGGCAACGGATCACGGGGGAACAGCAATCCGGCATTGTCGCGCACGGCCGGGGTGGGCGGCGAGGTGCAGAGCAGCATTGGGGGGCTCAAGGCAGGAGCCTTCCCCAAGGATGTTCATGCCATTACCGGGCGCGGGGCGGTTATCGGCGGTCGATTGGGATGCGACCCTACCGGTGCACGTGATTCGCCGTAGCGGGATGGGGCATGTGTACGGGTAGGGTTGGTTCCCAAACAACCGCCGGGGTGGTGCAACGTTCGGGGACGCATGACCGGCGAACTGGGTAAACGCCCTCCCCGATGATGTTCATGCCATTACCGGATGTGGTGAATGTCTCGGCGGTCGATTGGGATGCGACCCTACCGGCGTGCGTCCATGCCAATTTCATATCCGGGCCCTTACCGGGCGCGCTTGACCTCGGCATTGGCAGCCGCACGGTCGCGCTGGGCGCGGTCGCCGAGCTGGCCCTTGAGGGTGGCGTCCAGGGTGACCGGGCGGTCCCAGTGGTCGTGGCTGGCGACGATGGCGTGGCGCAGGGTGCGCCAGTGCTGGTTGGTGGGCTTGGTGGGCAGGCTGGCGACGACGTCGGCCCAGCGCTTGGGCTCGCCCTCTTCCGGCACGGCGCGCGACCAGGCTTTTACGCTGTCGCGGCAGGAATGCTCGATGGCCTTTGCCCAGAAACAGGCGAAGTAGATGTCGCCGGCCTGCCAGTTGTGGGTGTAGAACAGCGCGGCGATGTAGTCGCGCGACACGCCGCCGTAACGCGAGACCTCGTCGAGGAAACTCTCCGGGTAGCGCTCGGCGTAGTAGTTGATGTCCTGCAGCTGGGTGTCCACCCATGCATCGCCGGTGTCCACGCGGTACGCGGCGGACTCATCGGCGCTCTGCTGCGCGGCGGCCAGCAACGGCAGCCACAGCAGCAATGCAACCAGCAACGGGCGCAGGCGCTTCACCGAATCAGCCGCCGGCGGCCTTGGCTTCGATGGCGCGCAGGGCCTGCGGCCAGTCGAACGCGGTAGGCGCTTCGACCATGCGCGGCTCGTCGTCGGCCACGCCATGCTGGGTTTCATGCGCCCAGGTCACCGCGTAGGGGGTATGGATGCCCCAGCCGCCAAGGGTGACTACCGGTTCGATGTCCGAACGCAGCGAGTTGCCGACCATGACGAAGCGCTCCATCGGCAGGTCGAATTCTTCCAGCACGCGGGCGTAGGTTTCCGGATCTTTCTCGGACACGATCTCGATGCGCGGGAACAGGTCGCGCAGGTTGGCGACCTTGATCTTGGCTTCCTGGTGGAACAGGTCACCCTTGGTGATCAGCACCACCGGGTAGTCGCGCGCGATCTCGGCGACCGACTCGCGCACGCCGTCGATCAGTTCGACCGGGTGGCGCAGGGTGTCATGGCCGATGTCCAGGATCAGCTGCAAGTCGCGTGCGGCAATGTTCTTTTCGGTGATATCGATGGCCGCTTCCAGCATCGACAGGGTCATGCCCTTTACGCCGTAGCCGAACACGCCGAGGTTGCGCTGCTGCACTTCCAGCAGGTGGCGCGCGGTGGCGGTGTCGTGCACGTCGATGTAGCGCGACAGGATGTCGAGATAATCCTGCTCGGCCTTGCGGTAATAGTCCTCGCTCTTCCACAGCGTGTCGTCACCGTCAAAACCGACCAGACCGATGGCGCCGTTGGGCGTGGGCATGGAGGTCATCATCGGCCAAGGATAGCAAGCGCCGGGGTTGGACCCAATGATGCAATCGGGCAGAAGGAAGGGCGGCCGAAGCCGCCCTCCCGGGGCCATCCACCATTGTCCAGCGGGTTCAGGCCAGTTGCGCGTCAATCCTGCCGATCAGCGGCCCGGGGCGGCGTTGCCACCGCCGGCAGCGCCCTGCTGGGCGGCCACGTAGGCCTTGTACTCGTCCGGCGTGAGCTTGCCGTCCTTGTTGGTGTCGGCTTGGTCGAACACCTGGGCAAGGCCGGCGTTCACCTGGGCCTCGGTCTTGCTGATGGCGCCGTCACCGTCGGTGTCGACACTGGCCCAGGTCTGGCCACCACCGCCACTGGCCTGCGAGGCCTGGGCGGCCGCGCCGGTTGCCGCGTCAGCCGCGTCGCTCGCCTGGGCCGCCGACTGCTGGGCCTGCGCGGCCTGGGTCTGGGCCTGCGCTGCACTCTGCTGGGCGGTCTGGGCCATCGCCGGAATGGCCAGCACACTGCCTGCGGCGATCATCAGGGCGATCAGGGGCTTGCGGTTGCGATTAGTCATTTGGGTGGTCTCCTTGAGGGATGTTGCGCGGCTGTTGTTTCCGCACGGCCCCACACTGCCAGCCCGTTTGTGAATCGATCTTGCGCCCGGATCGGCGTGCGCACGCGGTCTTAACCACATGCGCGCAGCGCTCGGTTACCCCGGTGGTTACGCACAGGTGAGCGATTGGTAACACGCCCATTCAATCGCGCCGGATTTAACCGGATGCGAACGAAAACTCAGCCTTCGTTGGCGTTTTTTTCGCCTGAGCGCGAACTGAACAAAAGCCAGCCCAGCGCAACACCGAAGAGTGCACCGGCCACTTCGATCACCACGCGGGAGCCCAGTTCGTTGGGGTCATGGATGGTGGCGAGGTACATCCGCGCGAAGAACGGCGACTCGAGCCGCACGATGCCCATGTAGAACAGCTTCCATGCGTCGATGCCGGCCGAGATAACCACGGCCATGACGCAGGCCCAGCCAATGGCGTAGCCCATGCTCCAGCCGGCCCAGCGGCACACCCGGTGCCACAGCGCGTAGACCAGCAGACCGACCAGCAGGGCGATCAGCCCGGCTTCCAGCGTGCCCAGCAATCCAAAGTGCAGCGGCAGGTTCATCGTGGTCCACAGGTTCGGTGAGCGCGCATTGTAGCGGCGCGGCTCAGCGCACCGGCACGTCGTAGGCGGTACCGGGGGCCGGCTCGGGGGTGAGCGTGAAGTGCCACCACTCCTGCGGGTAGTTGGCGAAGCCCCGGCGCTGCATGGCCTGCAGCAGGGTGTGCCGGTTCTGGTGCTGGGCGGGGGTGACGTCGGGCGCGTCGGTATGCGCGCGCGGGCCGAAGAAGTCGAAGTCGGTGCCCATGTCGACCGGCGTGCAGGGGTCGCGGCGGCAGTCGAGCAGGCCCAGGTCGACGGTGGCGCCGCGGCTGTGGCCGGAGGTTTCGGCGATGTATTCGCCCAGCAGCGCGGGTTTTTCCAGGCCGGGGTACTGGGTGGCCTTGCGCGACTGCTCCAACGGATCGTTGGCCCAGTCGACGAAGGCACGCACCGACTGCGCGGGGCGGTAGCAGTCGAACAGCTGCAGGCCGTAGCCGCGGGCGCGCAGGTCGGCTTCGACCTGGGCCAGCGCGGTGGCGGCAGGGCGCAGCAGGAAGCACTTGGGGGCGTCGTAGCCGGGTACCGGACGGCCGGTGAAGTTGTTGGCCGTGGCGTAGCGCATGTCCAGCTGGATGTCCGGCGCGAGCGTGCGGATGTCGACCAGGCCGGCCTGGTCGGTGGTGCGTACCAGTGCAACGGTGACCGGTTGTGCGCTGGCCAGTGGGGCCATCAGTGCCAGCAGGAGGCTAAGGGCAGTCGCCGGTACGGGTGAAATGCAGGTCCTGGAAGTCATAGCTGAAGTCGATGTCCGGATCGATCGCGCGCAGGATGAGCGCGGGCGGGCTGCCCGGCTCCACCTGCAGCCAGGGTTCGGCGTCCGCCCCGAGCGTATCCCACTGCACCAGCCAGCGGGTGTCGAGCTGCATGACGGTGCCGCGCAGGGTGGGCGATTTGTCGACGGTGAAGCGCAGGCGGCCGTTTTCCGGGCAGAGGCGGGCCTGGCCGAGCCAGGGGTCGCGGTAGAGGCCGGTGGGTGGCGACGATGTCGGTGCCGATGTCGGTACCGGGGAACGCCCATCCGTGTTTGGACGTACATGGCCTGCGTTGCGGCGGTTGGCCTGCTCGGCCCTCAATTGCGCGGCATACCCCGCCACCGTCTGCTTCTGCTCCGGCGCGGTGTACTGCTTCAACGCCGCCTGCATCAGCACCGTGCGTGCATCTTCCCCTTCGCCGTCGATCAGGATCACCACGCCCACCTTCCTGTCCGGCAACAACGCCAGCGAGGAATAGCTGCCCGACAGCGTGCCGGTATGCGCGACCTTCCACTGCCCATCCAGGTCAGACAAACGCCAGCCGTAGCCATAGGCGGAGAAATGCGCGTTGTCCCAGGTGCGCTGGCGTTCGCCCAGCGGCATCGGCATGTGCGCGGTCCACAGCGCGCGGCGCTGGGTGTCGCTGAGCCAGCCGGGTACCAGCTTTGGATCGAGCAGCACCTGCAGCCAGCGGGTCATATCGCGCAGGCTGCAGCGGATGCCACCGGCAGCCAGCGAGGTCAGTTCGGCGGGCGCCTGGCACCCGGCCATGCCCAGCGGTGCGAACACTTCGTCATGCAGCAGCTGGTCGATCGGCTTGCCACCTGCCGCAGCGGCTACTTCGCCGGCCACCACGTACATCAGGTTGTCGTAGGCGTAGCCGCTGCGGAAGCTGGTGACCGGCTTGAGGTGTGCGAGCCCGGCGATGATGTCGGCACGAGTGTACTGGTTGGGCTCGGGCCACAGCATCAGGTCGCCTGCGCCCAGGCCCAGGCCGCTGTTGTGGATGAGCAGGTCGCGCACCTGCATGTGTTCGGTGACCCACGGGTCGAACATGCGGAACTGCGGCAGGTGTTTGATGACCGGGTCGTCCCAGGCCAGCCGGCCACGGTCGACCAGCCGTGCCAGCGCGGCGGCAGTCATTGCCTTGCTGTTGGAGGCGATACGGAATCGCGTGTCGGCGTCGATGGCCTCGCCACGTTTGCCGCGCGTGCCGGTGAACACCACCTCGCCGTTCTCCACCACGGCCATGGCGATGCCGGGCAGGCGGTATTGCTCGACGGTGCTGTCGAGCATGGGCGCAAACGCAGGCGACCCGGCCGCCGCTGCGGGCAGTGACGCGACCAGTGCAACGGTCAGCAACAGGGGGCGGAGCGCGGGCATGTCCGGTGATTCCAGAGCGGAGAAGATGCCGGGCCGCAGCGTGTCCTGCGGCCCGGCGGTGCTGCGGCGATCAGAAGTTCCAGGTCGCCATCAGCTGGGTGTAGCGCGGGGCCTGCCAGCGGGTCCCGGTGTTGAAGGTGTTCTCGCGGTACTGGCCCGGCTGGGCTTCGTAGCGCTGGTGGACGTTGATGACGGTCTGGTTGTTGAACAGGTTGAACACCGAGAGCCGCACGCTCAGGTCGATGCCTTCCACCGGCAGGCGCCAGGTGACGTTGGCGCCCATGGTCCAGGTCCACGGCAGGCGACCGTACGCGCCGCGCGGGGTGTATTCGAACTGGCGCTGGTTGTACGGGCCGGAACAGTTGGCCACGCACAGCCAGCCGGTGCCACCGCCGCCGCTTTCGTTGGAGGTGCTGCCGCCGGCCACGGTGTCGCCCGGCCACATCACGCCGAAAGCGGTGATCGGGCCGCCGGACAACACCTGCAGGGTGGTGCCGAACGACCAGGTTTCATTCAACGCGTACGCCGCGCGGAACTTGAACTGGTGGCGGAAGTCATTGAACAGCACGCCATAGCGTTCGTTGTTGGACGGGTGGTCCCAGTGCTGGACCATGCCGGTGTCGCCATAGCCGGTATCGGAGTTGACCGGCCCTTCGAAGTTGCCGTCGCTGCGCGACCACAGGTAGGAGGCGTTGAACAGCCACTTCTCGTCCCAGCCACGGTCGATCTGGAATTCCAGCGCCTTGTAGGTGCGCTTGGGCTTGGAATAGCCGACCACTTCGCCGCTGCCGCCCTTGCGGTAACCGCTGTTGGCGGTGTCGATGGTGATCCAGCCTTCGGTTGCGCAGCCGATGCTGGAGTCGCCCCAGATGGTCAGGTTCTCACCCGGGTTGGCGATCGGCCACAGGGTGGTGCCGGTCGGGCCGCACGGGGTGTAGTTCAGGCGCATGTCGTCCAGCGCGCGGTCCATGGTGCGGTAGGTGGCGTTGACGCCCCACGACCAGGCCTGGTTGATCATGCTCTGGAAGCCGAGGATGTACTCGTCCTGGTAGACCGCCTTGAGGTCGCGGTCCACGCTCTGGCGAAGGTCGGCCGCACCGGTGTTCATGCGGGTGTCGACCGGGCCGATCTGCTGGCCGATGATCGGCGCCGCGTACGGCGCGCCGGTGACCGGGTTGGCCTGCTGCTGCCAGCCGTCGAGCACGAAGTAGGAGTACTCGTCGGTGAGGCCGCCGGCGAAGTTGACGTTGATGTTGTTGGTGACCGGCAGGTAATAGCGGCCGGCGTTACCGAACAGCTTGGTGGTGGCGTCGCCCTTCACGTCCCAGGAGAAGCCCACGCGCGGCGCGATGAGGTCGTCCATCTTGATGAAGGCGTCGCCGTCGGCGGTGCGGTTCTCGAAGCGGTCCCAGCGCACGCCCAGGTTGAGCATGAGGTTGGGGGTGATGTTCCAGATGTCTTCGAGGTAGAAGGCGTTGGCTTCGGTTTCAAAGGTACCGCCGGACACGCGGTTGCGACCGCGCAGCATCTCGGTGACGCCCGGCGGTACGAACGCGTTGGCGCCGTCCCACACTTCATCGCCCGGGCGGGCCACGTAGGCGGTGTAGCTGAGCTGGGTCGGACCCGGATAGCGGGTGGACTGCTCGGTGGTCATCAGCTCGCGGTCCACGCCGAAGCGCAGCAGGTGGCGGCCGAGCTGCCATTCGAAGTCCAGGCGCGCCACGTCGCGGGTGTCGTCGCGCTCGGCCACGGCGGCGCCGGTCGGGTGGCAACCCGGGCGCAGGCCGTTGAGCTTGTACAGGCGCGAGGCGTAGCTGGCGTCGGTGAATACCGGGCTGCAGGCTTCGTCCAGCGAGGAATTGGTGAAGGCCCGCTGGTTGTTCTGGCCGACCATGGCACGCGCGGTGAAGGTTTCACCGAAGTGGCCGGTATAGGTGGCCGAGTAGTTGCGGCCGCCGGTCTCGGTGACCGAATCGCCGCCCCACTGGCCGATCTCGTTCGCGTCCCAGTCGTAGTTGTAGGAGCCGTTCGTGACGTCGCCTTCGTCGGAGAAGCCCAGCAGCGAGATGCTGTGGTTGTCGGTGATGTTCCAGTCGAGCTTGGCGCCCCAGAAGCCGTTGTCGGCTTCGTTCTTGAACCAGGTCAGGGCGTCGTTGGAGGTGTTGTGGCCGCTGTCGTTGCGATCTTCGTACATCGCGAACAGGAACAGGCGGTCCTGTACGAGCGCGCCGGAGCCCCACACGTTGGTCTTGAAGAACGAGCTGTCGTCACGGCTGGCGTAGGAATGCGGGGTGCCGTCGCGATGGAAGTGGTCGCGCCCGCTGGAGCGCCACGCGCTCGGTTCGGCGGTGATCTCGATGCCGCCCTTGAGCTCGTTGCTGCCCGAGCGGGTCACGGCGTTGATCACGCCGCCGGTGGAACGGCCGAACTCAACGGAGTAGCCGCCGGTCTTGACCTGGAACTCGTTGAAGAACGCGAACGGTGCGCTGGAGAAGCCACGCCGGGTGTACATGTCGGTGACGTTGAGACCGTTGATGAACACCGCGTTCTCGGCCACCGAGGAACCGGCGAACGACAGGCCGCCGAAGGTGGAGTTGCCGCCGACCACGCCGGGGGCGAGCAGCGCCACTGCGGAAAGGTCCTGCGCCACCGGCAGGCGTTCCAGCTCCTGGCGGTTGACGTTGAACGAGGTTTCGGTGGTGGACACGTCCACCCGGTTGACCACGCGCGTACCGACCACCTGCAGCGCGTCCAGGTTGACCACGCCGCCGCCACTGCCGAGGTTGACCGTGGTGGTGCCGCCGATGGCCACGCTCACGGCGACCGGATCACCCAGGTTCTGGCCGTCGCGGCTGAGCTGCAGCTGGTAGTTGCCCACCGGCAGCTGGCCGAGGCGATAGGTGCCGTCGGCGCTGGCGGTGACCGTGCGGGTCTGCCCGGTACTGGTGCTGACCACGGTGATCTGGTCGCCGGCGCTGGCACGACCGGCCACGGCACCACTGACCGCCTGCGCGAATGCCACGGTGGGCAACAGGCTGCCCAGGCACGCTCCCAACGCGACGCACAGCGCCGCCCGCTTCAAACCGTTCGCTTTCATTCCCTGCTCTCTCCTTCAAGGGTGAAATGGTGATGGTGCTGATTAGTGCGTGGACTTCGCCGGCACGACGTGCGACTGGAAGTCGTAATTCCATTGATCGAAGTACAGGTTGCCGCCGGACCATTCGACTTCGCCGCGTTGCGAGTCGACGGTGTCCGAGCGCGGATGCCGTTTGGCCGGTTGGAACGGTTGCTGGAAGTCGTCGTTGAAGGCGATGCGGTAGGCGTCGAGCCCACCGAAGTAGAAGTCGCGCAGGGCCGGTTCATTGCTCTGCAGGCGGCCGGTGGTGACGTCCATCGGCACCCAGCCGTACGGAGCCAGGTACAGCGCGCCCCAGTCGTGCAGGTTGTTGTAGCCCACCGCGTCATCCGAATAGACCATGCCCGACTGCCAGCGCGCCGGAATGCCGTTCAGGCGCAGCAGGGCGATCAACAGCAGGGTCTGCTGGCCGCAGTCGGCATGGCCGGCGTGCAGGGCGTAGTCGCTGATGTTGGAGATGGTGGAGTATTCGCGCGCGCCGGCCCAGGGAATCTGGTCGACGGCGTCGAACAGCTTCTGCGCGATGGCGTAGGGATGGGTTTCAGTGCCGACCACGCGCTGCGAGAACGCGCGCAGGGCCGGGGTGAACACCACGTGCGGCGGTTGCTCGGCCAGGTAGGGCTGCAGTGCCGGATCGTTCGGGGTCGGCAGCACCTTGGCCGGGTCGATGGCGATGTGGCGCGCGTACACGGTGACTGCGTAACGGATCTCGAAGCGCGTGGGCTTACCGGCCACCGCCTTCTGCTGCAGGTGCACGGTGCGCTGCTGGGCCGATTCCGGAGCGATCACCGCGCCCTGCTGCGGAGCGATCCAGGTGATGTCTTCCTGCTGGCCGGCGATGGCCCGCGGGTATGGAATCCACGCCTGCAGCAGTACACCGGCGGGCACGGCGTCGGGCTTGACCGTGATCGACTGGGTGACCTCCACCCGACGCGGCACCAGGCTGGTGGCACCGCTGGTCTTCGCAGCGGCGATCACCTCATGGTGATGCGGGGCGAGGCTTTCGTAGGGGCCCTCGGTGGGCAGCGGCACGTCCGGGGCGCGGCGCGCGCGTGCTTCGGCGCTGACCCGGAACAGGTTGGACGGGGCGCGCTTGAAGTAGCGCCGCTGGCCGTCGATGTCCAGGTGCTCGATCAGGCCGGCCGCGTCCCAGCGCGCGAACTCGTCGTCGCGCAGGTCGGGAATCTGCTTGCGCAGCTGCATCTTGGCCTGCGCTTCGTCCAGGCTGAAGTCCAGCCGCATGCGGCGCATGCGTTCGCGCTGGAAGGCATACGCGGCGCGCTGCTCGGCGCTGAGCGCGGGGTCTGCCAGCCGTTCGGTGATGGTGGCTTCCGCCGCAGCGAACTGACCCTGGTCGATCTGCGCGATCAACGCGTCCTGGGCCAGCACCGGCGCCTGCCCCGAGGCCAGGCCCAGCAGCAGGCACGCCGTGGCGGCGCGACGGGCGAAGGTCGAAGCAGAACGCGGTTTGCTAACGGGCAGATCCACAGCGACACTTCCCAAGGTGCGGGTGGTAATCGCTGTGTAACACGGGCCTGACAGGGGGTCAATAATTTATTCTTGCTTTCGCTGAAAAAAGGAATAAATATTCCTGACGCTTCCGAGGAGGATGACCGCTCCATGATCCAGGCTTCCCCCCGCCGCCCTGCGCGGCTTGCGTGGCCGGCGCGCGTAGTGCTGGCAGCGATGCTGGCCCTGCCCGGCACCGCTGCATGGGCCGAGGCGCCGGTTGCGACCCCCAGTGGTTTCGGCGGCGTGGTCGGGCTGCGCGAGGCCTACCTGGACCCGGCGTTCTGGGCCGCGCGGCTGCCCGACGCGGACCGGGTGATCCTGGACCGGGCTGGCATTGACGCGCAGAACGCGCGCATGCGGGCCGAAGACGACTCCATCCACGACCTGCGGGCGCTGCCGGCGTCGCTGCCGCGTGCGCAGGTGCTGGCCGATATCCGGAAGCTGTCGCGCTGGCCCGAAAAGGCGCTGTTCGGTGTGGACAGCCAGCCCATCGCGGCTGGGGCGCGCAGCAGCACCGAGGCCAACCTGGCACTGGATGCAATTCCCGCCGCGCGCCCGCTGCAGTACGGACTGGTCACCCACCGCGCCGACCTGCGTGCGTTCCCGACCGCGCTGCGGGTATTCACCTCGCAGGGCGATACCGATATCGACCGCTTCCAGGAGTCCGCGCTGTTCCCGGGCGACGCGGTGGCGGTGCTGCATGAAAGCGCCGACGGGAAGTGGCTGTTCATCACCAGCGAGCGCTATTCGGCGTGGATCGAAAAGCGCTTCGTGGGAATCGGCGATGCCGCGACGGTGCTCGGCTACGGCCAGAAGGGCCCGTATCGGGTAGTGACCGGCGCGACCGCGTTCACCGCTTTCACCCCTGAAGAACCGCGCGTGTCGCGGCTGCAGCTGGACATGGGCGTGCGCCTGCCGGTGCTGGCCGACTGGCCACAGGCGCAGACCGTGAACGGCCAGCAGGCGCATGCCGCGCACGTGGTGCAGCTGCCGGTGCGCAATGCCGACGGCTCCCTGTCACTGGTGCCGGCGCTGCTGCCACGCTCGCAGGACACCGCCGCCGACTACCTGCCGCTGACCCCGCGCAACCTGCTCACCCAGGCCTTCAAGTTCCTGGGCGAGCGCTATGGCTGGGGCCACTCATATGACACCCGCGACTGCAGCGGCTTCGTTTCGGAGATCTACCGCAGCTTCGGCGTGTTGATGCCGCGCAATACCAGCGCGCAGGCGGTGAGCCCGGCGCTGGACCGCATCGCCTTCACCGCGACGGACGACAAGGCCAGGCGCAACGCCGCCGTGCAGCAGCTGCAGGTAGGCGACCTGGTCTACATCCCCGGCCACGTGATGGTCACCATCGGCCAGCTGGACGGGCAGACGTGGATGATCCACGACACCTCCGGCGGCAGCTGGTTCGGACCGGGCGGCACGCGCGTGCAGGCGCATCTCAATGGGGTATCGGTGACCCCGCTGCAGCCGATGATGGCCAGCGACACCGTCAGTTACATCGACCGCATCACCAACATCCAGCGCATCCGGCCCCAGACTCCTTGATGAAAATCACCGACATTGAACTTGGCATGCTGCGCGTGCCGCTGAAAACCCCGTTCAAGACCGCATTGCGCACCGTGGACACGGTGGAAGACGTGGTGGTGCTGGTCCGCACCGACAGCGGCCACACCGGCTACGGCGAAGCCCCGGCCACGGCGGTGATCACCGGCGATACGCACGGCTCCATCGTCGAGGCCATCGACCGCTTCATCAAGCCGCGCCTGATCGGCCAGGAGGTGGCCAACCTCAACCGCATCTGCGCGCTGATCCAGTCGTCGATGGAGCGCAACACCAGCGCCAAGGCGGCGGTGGAGATCGCGGTGTACGACCTGTGGGCGCAGCTGCACGGCGCACCGCTGTACCAGATGCTGGGCGGTGGCGACCCGGTGATCACCACCGACATCACCATCAGCGTGGACTACATCGACAAGATGGTGGCCGATTCGCTGTCGGCCATCGACCGCGGTTTCGAGTCGTTGAAGATCAAGGTCGGCAAGGACATCGGGCTGGATATCGAGCGGGTCAAGGCGATCCACGCGGCGGTGCAGGGCCGGGCGCTCCTGCGCCTGGACGCCAACCAGGGCTGGACCGCCAAGCAGGCGGTGCACGCCATGCGCACCCTGGAAGACGCCGGGGTGGTGCTGGAGCTGCTGGAGCAGCCGGTGAAGGCGGCCGACATCAGCGGGCTGAAGTACGTGACCGACCGGGTCAACACGCCGGTGATGGCCGATGAGAGCGTGTTCAACCCGGGCCAGGTGTTCGACCTGATCCAGCAGCGCGCGGCGGACATCATCAACATCAAGCTGATGAAGACCGGCGGCCTCTCCAACGCGATCCGGATTGCCGATATCGCCGCCATATACGGGGTGCCGTGCATGATCGGCTGCATGATCGAGTCCAGCATCAGCGTGGCCGCGGCGGTGCACCTGGCCGTGGCCAAGAGCGAGGTCATCACCAAGGTGGACCTGGACGGACCGTCGCTGGGGCAGTTCAATCCGGTCACAGGCGGGGTACATTTCAACGAGTCCGAGATCACCATCAGCGATGCGCCGGGATTGGGCATCACCGAGGTGCGAGGATTGGAGATGTTGAAGCCCCCAAAATGGTGAAGAGCGCATGCCGCCCCTGGTGAAAATCCGCTCCGAGCGTGACCACATGTCGGCGATCGAACGCCGCATTGCCGACTTCATCCTCGACAACGCCCACCTGCTGCGCGATTACTCCTCGCAGCAGCTGGCCAGCGCGCTGGGGATCAGCCAGTCCAGCGTGGTCAAGTTCAGCCAGAAGCTCGGCTTCAAGGGCTACCCGGACCTGAAGTATTCCATCGGCCAGGCCGTCGCCCGCGCCGGCAGCGAACCCGGTGCCAGCGCGCCGGCCGCCGCACCGGCCAACGATTACGACCAGCTGGCCGAGCGCCTGCGGCTGAGCCGCACCTCGGCCGACGAGGAAACCCGCCTGGCCAACGCGCAGGCGGACGTGGAAGCAATCGTGCAGCTGATCGATGCCGCGCCCAAGCTGTTCGTGTACGGGCTGGGCGACGATGGGCTGTATGCGCGCGAATTCGCCATGCGGCTTTCGCTGCTGGGCATGCTGACCGTTCACCATGCCGACCCGATCCTGATGATGGCCAACCTGTCGGCCGCGCGCCCGGGGGATGTGCTGCTGGTGTTTTCCGAGTTCGGCAAGCTGCCGCAGCTGTTCCAGCTCTCGCGCCAGTTCCAGGACATGGGCGGCAAGGTGGTGTCGATCACCCGGCACAGCGCCAACCCGCTGCGCGCGCACGCCGACGGTGCGCTGGTGGTGTGCGCGCACGACCCGGCGCCGCACGTGGCGCAACTGTTGTACCGTTCTGCCCTGCAGTCGCTGCTGGACTTCGTGTTCGTGCTGCTCTGCCACGCCAACCCGGACCGCCACCGCCAGCTCGGGGTGAACCTGGAACGGATCGAACACCTGATCGACACCTGATTGCCGGAGTCTGCCCGATGCTGTCGTTGCTGCGTTCCGCTGTTGCCGTCGTGCTGGTTGCCAGCGCCGTGCCCGTTGCCGCCCTGACCCCGGCGGTGTCCCCGCTGCAGGATCACCGGCAGATGATCGTGGTCACCACCGATGGCTGGGATGCCACCCAGGGCCAGTTGCAGGCGTACTCGCGCACGGCCACGGGTTGGAAGGCGGAGGGCGAGGCGTTCGCGGTGTCGGTGGGCCGCAGCGGCAGCGCCTGGGGCGTGGGCCTGGTGCCGGCCGCGAATGGCGACGGACCGCAGCAGCCGGGCGAGCCGGTGAAGCAGGAAGGCGATGGACGCAGCCCGGCTGGCATCTTCAGCATCGGCACTGCGTTCGGCTATGCCGACAAGGCCACCACCGCCCTGCCCTATCAGCCGATGCTGGACAGCAGCTATTGCATGGACGTGCCGGATTCGAAGTACTACAACCGCATCGTGGATGCCGAGGTGGTCGGTGCCGAGGCGGTGGAGGGTTCCACCGAACCGATGCGATTGGACCTGCACAACAAGGGCGACGTGCGGTACCGCCAGGGCTTCGTGATCGAACACAACCCGGGCGCGGAACCGCGCCGGGGCAGCTGCATCTTCGCGCATCTGTGGCGCACGCCGGGCGAGGCCACTGCCGGCTGCACCGCGATGCAGCCCGAGCACATGGCCGCGCTGCTGAAGTGGCTGGACCCGGCGCAGAAGCCGGTGTTCGTGCTGCTGCCGCGCGCGCAGTACCAGCGCGTGCAGCACGACTGGCAGCTGCCGGCGCTGGCCGGGGCCGCTGAATGAGCGCCGCACCCGAACCGCAACTGGAACGCGCGGTCAGCCGTTGGCAGATCGTAGGGCTGTCGATCAACGATGTGATCGGCAGCGGCATCTACCTGCTGCCGGCGGCTACCGTGCTCCTGCTGGGGCCGTTCAGCCTGTGGGGCGTGGTGGTGGCGGGCATCGTCGTTGCGCTGCTGGTGCTGTGCTACGCGCAGGCCGCCAGCTACTTCGATGAGCCCGGTGGCAGCTACCTGTATGCGCGTGAGGCGTTCGGACGCTTTGCCGGGTTCGAGATCGGCTGGATGATCTGGCTGACCCGGATCAGTTCCGCGGCGGCATTGAGCAATGCATTGGCGGATGCGGTGGCGCGGTTCTGGCCGTGGGCCGGGCACGACCTGGGCCGGGTGCTGATCATCGTGGCGTCGCTCGGCTTCCTGACTGCAGTGAACGTGGCCGGGGTGCGCTCGGCCGCACGCACCGGGATCGTGCTGGTGATCGGCAAGATGCTGCCGCTGCTGCTGTTCGTGGCGATCGGCGCCTTCTATGTGGACACCGACCTGGCCTTCTCCGGCACCCGCCCGGACCCGCACGACCTGCAGCGCATGGGCGAGGCGGCGCTGTTGCTGCTGTACGCTTATGCCGGGTTCGAGAACATTCCGGCGGCGGCCGGCGAGTACCGCAACCCGCGCCGGGACATTCCGTTCGCGCTGATCACGATGATCATCACGGTGACGGTGATCTACGGCGCGGTGCAGTTCATCGCGCAGGGCACGCTGCCGGGCCTGGCCGATTCGGCCACGCCGCTGGCGGATGCGGCGGCAGGGTTCGGCGGTGAGGCGCTGGCGCTGATCCTGACCGTGGGTGCGACGATCTCGATCCTGGGCACCAACAGCAACACGATGATGATGGGCCCGCGCTTCCTGTTCGCGCTGGCCCGCGATGGCTATGGGCCGAAGCTGCTGGCGCAGGTGCACCCGCGCTTCCGCACGCCGGCCGCGGCGATCATCACCCAGGGGCTGATCGCGCTGGTGCTGGCGTTGTCGGGCTCGTTCGTGCAGCTGGCGCTGTTGTCGATGACCACGCGGTTGTTCGCCTACATCGGCACGGCGGCGGCGGTGATCGTGCTGGCGCGGCGGTTCCGCGATCGTCCCGGTGCGTTGAAGCTGCCCGGTGGCCCGCTGATTCCGATCCTGGCGCTGGTGCTGTGCCTGGCGCTGTTTGCGAGTGCGAGCTGGCAGAACATCGCGGCGGCATTGATTGCGTTTGCTGTGGGTGGGGTGATCTACCTGTTGCCGCGCAAGAACGTGGGGTGATTGGCTTCGGTGGCACCGCGCGGGACACGCATGGCGTGTCCCTACGCGGTCGTGGTTCCGTGGGATACGCACACCTGGTGTGCTGGCCCGCGTAGAGACACGCCATGCGTGTCCGCGTCACGCCCCGGCGACGCGACGCCCTTGACCCACCATTCACCCCACGCGCCCACGGCGTTAACCGCCTTCTGGCTACGGTAACGCCTCACCCCACCGGAGCCAGACATGAGCCCTGATTACCAGATTCCCGGCCGGGTGCCGGAAGATGGCGTGCCGCGCGAAGCCGTATCCGATTACTGGCGTGAACGCTTCAGCGCCGAGCCGTACTACGACAGCGACCAGCGCTTTGAAGACTATGAGCCGGCCTACTACCTGGGCTACAGCTCGCGCCACACCCGCACCCGCGCCGATGAAGTCATCGAAGCCTACGAGCAGGTAGAAGCCGAACTGGAATCGCGGTGGGCGCGTGAACAGGCCACCAGCAAGCTGACCTGGGCGCAGGCGCGCAACGCGGTCCGCCGTGGCTGGGACGAGTCCACCTCCCTGCACCAGGCGCACCTGGACAAAGGCGTGCCGCGCGGTACCTGAGTACCGCGCGCCACGTTCACTCATTCCTCGTAGGGAATGGGCGGCATGGCCGGCGGTTCATGAGCACCCGCGGCCATCAGGTCGCGGGTGTTTTTCTGCACCGCCACCGCGCCAAACAGGGCCAGCGCGAACGCCATGCCGTAGAACCCCTTCTCGCTCAGCAGAAGGGTGGCGTTCCACAGACCCACCAGCAGCAGCAACAGCGCCGCCAGCAGTGCAAACCACGCCAGCGCGTAATAGAGACCACTGACCTGGATGCCTTCCAGACGGTCGCGAACACTCTTCTGCAGTGATACCGCAGCGAACAGGCCGAACAGCAGCAGGGTGAAGTAGTAGCCCTTCTCGTTGAGGACCATTTCCGCGTTGAACAGGCCGACCATGTAGGCCAAGGCGCCCAGCAGGAGGGCGAGCCACGAGGCAGCGATGAACGCGGGCGACGGTTTGTGAACCTGAGGTTTCATGCTTCAAACTCCGTTTTGAGGGTGCGATTGCCGCGCCAGCCGGTCCCGGCCAGCCGCGGCTACCGTAGCCGATTGGCGAGCATCCGCCTACTGGGGGTGACGTATGGTGCACGCCTTGTTGATGGCCATGCTGTACAACACGGGTTGGCCATTCGCGTCCCCACCCTGGAGATTTCCCATGACCCGCCGCCTGCTGCTCAGCGTTGCCCTTGCCGTCACCCCCGCCCTGTTCACTACCGCCTGCGTTGCCGCCGACAACAAGGCCGGCGCCGCGGCCGCGCCCCAGCTGGACAAGGCCCAGTGGCCGTTCACCGCCACCGAAGTGGCCCGGTTCGACCAGCCTTGGGCTATGAGCTTCCTGCCCGATGGCAGCCTGCTGGTGACTGAGAAGGAAGGCAAGCTCAAGCACTTCAACGTGCAGACGAAGAAGAGCGCGGAGATCACCGGCGTGCCCAAGGTGGCCTACGGTGGCCAGGGCGGCTTCGGCGATATCCTGCCGCACCCGCAGTTTGCCAAGAACCAGTTCGTCTATCTGAGCTACGCCGAAGAAGGCGAGAACGACACCCGTGGCGCGGCAGTTGCACGCGCGAAGCTGGTGCTGGCCGCCGATGGCAGCGGCAAGCTTGAAGACCTGAAGGTGATCTGGCGCCAGACCCCGAAGGTGGAAGGCAAAGGCCATTACGGCCACCGCCTGGCCTTCGGCCCGGACGGCAAGCTGTGGATCACTTCCAGCGAGCGGCAGAAGTTCGACCCGGCGCAGGACATGAGCGGCAACCTGGGCAAGATCATCCGCCTCAACGACGACGGCAGCGTGCCGGCCGACAACCCGTTCGCCTCCAAGGGCGGCGTGGCTGCGCAGGTGTGGTCGCTGGGCCACCGCAACGCGCTGGGCATCGCCTTCGACGCGCGCGGCAAGCTGTGGGTGCATGAAATGGGCCCGGCCGGCGGCGACGAGTTGAACCTGATCACGCGCGGCGCCAACTACGGCTACCCGATCGTGTCCAACGGCAACCACTACGATGGCCGCGACATTCCCGACCACGACACCCGCCCGGAATTCGCCGCACCGAAGGTGACCTGGACCCCGGTGATCTCCCCGGCCGGCTTCATCATCTACAGCGGCAAGCTGTTCCCGCAGTGGACCGGCAGCGGTTTCATCGGCGGCCTGTCGTCGACCTCGCTGGTGCGCGTGGCGTTCGACGGCGACAACGCGCGCGAAGCGGAGCGCTTCAAGATGGGCGAACGCATCCGCGAAGTGGAACAGGGTCCGGATGGCGCGATCTGGCTGCTGGAAGATGGCAGCAACGCGAAGCTGCTGAAGCTGACCCCGAAGGGGTGATGGTCGTACGGAGCCGGGCAGAGCCCGGCTCTACGCGCGCAAACCCTGCCGGGCATGTGGCCCGGTAGGGTTGGTTCCCAAACAACCGCCGTGAACGGTGCAACGTTCGGGAACGCATGACCTGCAACGAAGGAAACGCTTTCCTCGTCACTCGCCGATGTTGTTGACCTTCACATCTGCATTTTTGCAGTCATTGTCCGGGCACACGCCGTTGATCCACACCTCGCCCTGGCCGAGCATCACGCCCTGCCAGTTGACGAACAGCTCGTCGAACTTCTGTTCGCCGATCAGCTTGGTCAGCGACGGGGTCACGATCTTGTCGTAGTCACGCTGGAAGGACGCGGCATCTTTTACCTGCTGGCTCTTGCCGGCGATGCTGACCCTCACCGGGTAGCGCATCAGCCCAGCCACGGCGGCACGGTCGCCGGCCGCAATGCCGCGCTGCAGATCATTGAACACGCTCTCGTACTTATCGGCGTTGCCGAGCAGGCTGTCGATGCGCTCGCGTGCACCGCCCTCTGAAGGTGCTGCGGGGGTCGCGGCAGAATCGGTGCCCGCTACCGGCGGCGCAGTATCGGGCGTGGGCGTCGTACTCGGCTCCACCGCATCCGGCGACAGCCCGGCCTGCGGCGCATCCTCGGCGGCGGTAGGCGCGGTAGCCGGCGGCGAAGTCGTCGGCGCAGCGGTTTTGTCTGCCGGCGGGGCCGGCTGGCTGCAGGCAGCCAGCAGCATCGTGGGTAGCAGGATCTGGATCAGGCGCATGCGCGGCTCCATATGGTGCGAACGCGCAGGGTAGCTGGGGGCGTGTGCGAGGAGGATGACGGTTACGGACTGCGGCCGGCATGGCGGCCGGGCAGAGCCCGGCGCTACGTCGGATGTCCATCCCGCCTTCAGCCTGCGAGCAGTTCGAACACCACCGGTTCGCCGCTGGCGGACGAGGCACACACCCACAGGTCGAACTGGCCCGGTTCGGCGCGGAACACGCCGTCGCGGCCGGTGAAGCCCAGCGCGTGGCGATCCAGGGTGAAGCGCACCTCGGTGCTTTCGCCCGGCTGCAGCGCCACCTTGCGGAAGTCCTTCAGCTCACGCACCGGCCGCACGCGGCTGGCCACGCGGTCATGGATGTACAGCTGCACCACTTCCTCGCCGGCCACCGCACCGGTGTTGGTCAGGGTGGTGGTGATCTCCAGCGTATCGTCCCAGCCCAGCTTGGCGTTGCCCAACTGCGGCACGCCGTAGCTGAAGGTGGTGTAGCCCAGGCCATGGCCGAACGGGTACAGCGGCGCGTTCGGGATCTCGCGCCAGCGCGCCTTGAACTCCGACATGGTCGGCAGCTCCGGGCGGCCGGTGCGCGGGTGGTTGTAGAAGAACGGCTGCTGGCCCGACACCTGCGGGAAGCTCACCGGCAGGCGGCCGGACGGGTTGTAGTCGCCGAACAGCACGTCGGCCACGGCCGGTCCGGTCTGGGTGCCCAGGTACCAGGTGACGGCCACGGCCTGCGCGTTGCGCACCGCGCCCTGCAGGGCCAGCGCGCGACCATTGCGCAGCAGAACAACCAGCGGCTTGCCGGTCATCGCCACCGCTTCGGCCAACGCCTGCTGCGCCGCCGGCAGCGTGATTTCAACGCGCGACTGCGCTTCACCGCTGTACCGCTGCGGCTCGCCCAGCGCCAGCACCACCACATCGGCACGCAGTGCGGCAGCCACCGCCTGCTCGATGCCATCCTGCATCGCCGCTTCCAGCTCGCAGCCGGGCACGATTTCCAGCAGGCTCTCATCGCCGATCGCCGCGCGTACACCGGCTTCCAGGTTGACGTAGCGCGACTTGTCGCCGAACAGCGTCCAGCAGCCTTCGATGTTTTCGCGGTCCTGCACGAACGGGCCGATCAGCGCGATCTTCTGGCCGTCCTTGCGCAGCGGCAGCACGTTGCCTTCGTTCTTCAGCAGCACGATCGAACGGCGCGCGGCGTCGCGCGAAAGTTCGTCGTGCGCGGCGATGTGCGAAGTGTCCGCTTCGCGGTCCAGGTCCAGCGACCGGTACGGGTTGTCGAACAGGCCGATCGCTTCCTTCAGGTTGAGGATGCGACGCACGGATTCGTCCAACGTGGCCATCGGCACCTCGCCGCTTTCGATCAGGCCCGGCAGGTGCACGGCGTAGAAGCCGCTCTGCATGCTCAGGTCCAGCCCGGCGGTGAACGCCTTGGCGGTGGCGTCGCGGTCGTCGGCGGCGTAGCCGTGCGCCACCAGCTCCATGTCGGCGGTGTAATCGGAAATCACCACGCCCGGGAACTGCCACTCACCGCGCAGGATGTCGGTGAGCAGTTCGGCGTTGGCGCTGGCCGGCACGCCGTTGATGTCGTTGAACGAGGACATCACGGTGATTGCGCCGGCTTCGAAGGCCGCCTTGAACGGCGGCAGGTGCACGTCGCGCAGGGTCTGCGGCGAGATGTCCACCATGTTGTATTCCATGCCCGCCATCACCGCGCCATAGGCGGCGAAATGCTTCGGGGTGGCCAGCAGCGCGTCGGCGGCGCGCAGGTCCGCGCCCTGGAAACCGCGCACGCGGGCGGCGGCAAACGCACAGCCGAGCACCACGTCTTCGCCGGCACCTTCGGCACCGCGCCCCCAGCGCTGGTCGCGGGCGATGTCCACGGCCGGTGCGTAGGTCCAGTGCAGGCCGCCTGCGGTGGCTTCCACCGCAGTGGCGCGCGCGGTGCGCTCGGCCAGGTCCGGTTCGAAGCTGGCCGCTTCACCCAGTGGGATCGGGAACACGGTACGCATGCCGTGGATGACGTCGGCCGCCAGGATCACCGGAATGCCCAGTCGGCTTTCTTCCAGCGCCACCTGCTGGATGCGGCGACCACCTTCCACGCCCACGCCGTTGAACAGCGAGCCCACCTTGCCTTCGCGCACCTGCTGCAGCACCTGGTCGGCGTTGCTGACGTTGGCTTCGGGATTCACGTCCGGCGCGAACGGCCGGACCATGTCCGCGAACACGCCCAGCTGGCCGACTTTTTCTTCGACGGTCATCTGGGCAATGAGGGTTTCGATGCGATCGGAGGCCACCGGCAGTCCTTATGAAAACGTTTACAAGGCCGGGATTCTAGCGTCCCCGAGCCCGTTGTGGAGGATTTTGACGTTCATTTTGCATCCCCGGAGGGAAATCCGGCGCAGCCAGGGCGGCGCGCCGGGCTCAAGAGCTTACTCTGCGGCGGCCCGCTGCTGCTGTGCGGTCATCAGCATTGCATCGCTGGAGGCCTGGAACACGCGCAGCCCGAACGCCGGCAGGATCGCCAGCAGGTGGTCGAACACATCCGACTGGGTGCCTTCGTAGCCGGCCCACGCCACGGTGCGGGTGAAGCAGTACACCTCCAGCGGCAGGCCTTCGGTGGTGGGCTGCAGATGCCGTACCAGAAGCGTCATATCCGTATTGATGCCCGGATGCTGGCGCAGGTAGCGCTCCACGTAGGCGCGGAACGTGCCCAGGTTGGTGACCCGGCGCGCGTTCACCGCATTCACGCCCTTCGCTTCCAACCCGCTGTTCCATGCGGCCAGCTCCGCCTGCTTTTCACGCAGGTAGTCGCCCAGCACCGCGAACTGTTCCAGCCGCTGCAGCGCCTGCGCGTCCAGGAAGCCCACGCTGTGCTGGTCCAGGTACACCGCGCGCTTGATCCGCCGCCCGCCCGATTCCTGCATGCCGCGCCAGTTCTTGAACGACTCGGTGACCAGCTTCTTGGTCGGAATGGTGGTGATCGTCTTGTCCCAGTTCTGCACGGTGATGGTGTGCAGGGCAATGTCGATCACATCGCCGTCGGCGTTCTGGCTGGGCATTTCGATCCAGTCGCCCAGCCGCACGCGACCGTCGCCACTGATCTGCACGCTGGCCACCAGTGACAGGATGGTGTCCTGGAAGATCAGCATCAGCACGGCGGTGGCAGCCCCCAGGCCGGTCACCAGCGGGCCCAGTTGCACGCCCAGCAAGATGGCGACGATGGACAGCCCGGCGATGACGAAGACCACGATCTTCACCACCTGCAGGTAGCCCTTGATCGGCTTGCTGCGGGCGTCGGGGCGGCGTTCGTACAGTTCGTTGGCCGCATCCAGCGCGTGCGAAACGGCCAGCGCCACGGTCAGGATGGCCCAGGCCCGGCAGGCCCCGATCACGAACGTGACCAGCTCCGGCGGCAGGTCCGGGACGATGCGGATGCCGGCGGCGATGACCATGCTCGGCACCACGTTGGCCAGCCGCGAGATCACCCGCAGGTTGCTGCCCCCTTCATTGCCGGCGCCGTTGCCGGGCAGGCGCCGCACCAGCCGGCGCAGGCCGCGCAGCAGGATGCGCTTGGTGACGAAATTGGCCAGCCACGCGGCCAGCGCCAGCGCGCTCAGCACCAGTGCGGTGTAGGCCCACGGCCAGGGTTCAAGGGTTTGCTGCACGCCTTCCAGCCACTGCGTCGTGGCGATCACCGCTTCCTGCATCATCAACCCGCGGTTCGTTCAATGATCACGCCGACCGCCTTGGCCCCGCGCACCGCGCCGGGCTTGCTCAGCTTCAGACGCAGCCACTGCACGTTGAACTCGCGCAGCACGATCTCGGCGATGCGCTCGGCCAGGGTTTCGACCAGGCCGAACTCGGACTCGCGCACGAACTGCTCGATCCGCTTGCTCACGGCCTTGTAGTTCAGGGTGTCGGCAATGTCGTCGCTGGCCGCCGGCTTGCGGTTGTCGAAGCCCATTTCCAGGTCGAAGCGCAGGGTCTGGCGGATCCGCCGTTCCCAGTCGTAGATCCCGATCAGGGCGTCGATTTCGAGCCCTTCAATGAATACCTTGTCCATAGGAGTGCCACGTGAAAGATGGCGTCCATGGTAACGGGGTGGGCCCGAACGTGCCTCGAACCGGCGGCGCGGGATCACGAAGACCGGCCAGAAACGACAAAGGGCCCCTTGCGGGGCCCTTTGCTTGAATCTTGTCCCCGGGTGGAGATGGGATTCCCATCCGCGAGTCCCGGTGGCGCGTGAAATCAATGTACCAGTGCGGGCGGTGATATCAACTGGCAGTGCTCTGTTTCGGGACAGCGCTAACAGTTCAGTCCACTCGAGCCTTCACTTCGTAGCCGAATACGTCAGCAGCCAAACCCACAAAGCCGATGCGGGTGCCGTGGAGCACCACCGCAACAAGCGCAATGACCGCAACGGCCAACAGATTGGCCAGCAGGCTTTCCCCAACCGCACGGAAGAGCGGCTTCGCCTTTTGTAGTTGCTGAGTCAGTTCCTGCTGGTACTGCCGCCCAAGATCCTCGGCAGCACCCTGCAGCAACTCTCCGGAAAGGACCTGAAGTGCCTGTTCTGCCTCTGAGCGGTAGGCGTCGATGCGGAGTCCGAGATTCGAGCTGACGATGAACGCCCATACCTCTTCCTCGGTCGGTTCTCGCCCCTTTTCGTCGCGAACGGCCTGGATGAAG
This sequence comes from Stenotrophomonas bentonitica, assembly GCF_013185915.1. Classification (NCBI taxonomy): domain Bacteria; kingdom Pseudomonadati; phylum Pseudomonadota; class Gammaproteobacteria; order Lysobacterales; family Lysobacteraceae; genus Stenotrophomonas; species Stenotrophomonas bentonitica. The sequence continues at coordinate 388,227 of NZ_JAAZUH010000003.1, forward strand.
CTCAACTTATCCCGCTTGTACAGTGCATACGCGACATGCCCCACCATGTCGCCCTCATCCTTCACCAACGTGCCGTAGGTGAGGTGCGGCCCGCTCACGGCTACCGCCGCTTCAGTGAGTTGAAGGCAACACGGCCCGCCTGGTTGATCTGCTCCGAAGTCAGCTGGAGCGAGATGACGCTACCCGGTGCACTGCCAATGAAGCTTCCCGTTGCGGGGGTGCCGGACATCAGGCGCATGTTGGCGTCTCTTACAGCGCCGACGGTGACGACTTTCTTGAGATCGATTTTGAACATGGTCACTCCTCGTTCCCGACAGCATGAAGCGCGAGGCCGCCCAAATCTGCTGCATCCATCTCAGTATCAATGAAATCGATGGAACCGCAGTTCACACCGCCGGCAACGTCGCCATGTCCCAGCGCGGGGTGACCTGCACCTGCGGCGGGTTGTGCTGGCCGGCTTCCAGGCGCAGCGCGCCGGCGAAGGCGATCATGGCGCCGTTGTCGGTGCACAGCGAGGGGCGCGGGAAGCAGGCACGGCCGCCGCGGCGCTCGGCCATCTGCTGCAGCTTGGCGCGCAGGCGCTTGTTGGCGCCTACGCCGCCGGCCACCACGATGACGTCGGTTCCGGCCGCATCCAGCGCGCGGTCGCACTTGATCGCCAGGGTCTCCACCACCGCGTCTTCAAAGCCGCGCGCGATGTCGGCGCGGGTCTGCTCGCTCTGGTCGCTGTCGCGCCAGGCCAGCAGGACCTGGGTCTTCAGGCCGGAGAAGCTGAAATCCAGGCCGGGCCGGTCGGTCATCGGGCGGGTGAACTTAAACCTGCCCGGCGTGCCGCGTTCAGCCAGCGCCGCCAGTTGCGGGCCACCGGGGTACGGCAGGCCCATCAGCTTGGCGGTCTTGTCGAACGCCTCGCCCGCCGCATCGTCCAGGGTCTCGCCCAGCAGTCGGTACTGGCCGATGCGGTCCACCGCCACCAGCTGGGTATGCCCGCCGGAGACCAGCAGGGCCACGAACGGCGCCTGCGGCGGGTCATCTTCCATCAGCGGGGCCAGCAGGTGGCCTTCCATATGGTGGACGCCCACCGCCGGCACTTCCAGCGCCCAGGCCAGCGAACGGGCCACGCCCGCCCCCACCAGCAGCGCGCCGACCAGCCCGGGGCCGGCCGTATAGGCCACCCCGTCGATGTCGCCCACGCCCAGCCCGGCCTCGGCCAGGGTCTGGCGGATCAGCGGCAGCAGTTTGCGCACGTGGTCGCGGCTGGCCAGTTCAGGCACCACCCCGCCGTATTCGGCGTGCAGGGCGATCTGGCTGTAGACAGCATGGGCGCGCAGGGCGTCCGGGCCGGCCAGGGAGGTGTCGTACACCGCCACGCCGGTCTCATCGCAGGAAGATTCGATACCAAGGACTCGCATGCCTGCTATTATGGACCTCTTGAGGCCTTGGCAGACGTACCGCCAGCGCGCCCTTCACTACCCAAGGCCAGGAAGTTTGCCGGGGTGGGTTGCAAGTTCTTTTCTCGCCGCTATAATGTGCGGCTCTCACCGGGCGTGACCCGGTTCTACTGTGTCCCGGAGATTCCATGCCCAGCGTTAAAGTCCGCGAGAACGAGCCCTTCGAGTTTGCGCTCCGTCGCTTCAAGCGCACCTGCGAAAAGGCCGGCGTGCTGGCCGAAACCCGCAAGCGCGAGTTCTACGAAAAGCCGACCCAGGAGCGCAAGCGTAAGGCTGCTGCTGCTGTGAAGCGTCAGCTGCGCCGCTCGTCGCGCGACGTCACCAAGCGTCAGCGCCTGTACTGATCGGACGCACTTCGATGCGGCAGGCTGGTCCTGTCGCGGCGGAGCCGAAGCCGGAACGCGCAAGCGTTACCGGCTTTTTGCGTTTCCATACTTTCACCGAACGAGGTGTTCCATGAGCATGAAGCAGCAGCTCACCGACGACATGAAGGCCGCCATGAAGGCGGGCGAGAAGCACAAGCTGGGCGTCATCCGCCTGATCAACGCGGAGATCCAGCGTCGCGAAGTTGATGAGCGCATCACCCTGGACGACGCCGCCGTGATCGCCGTGCTGGACAAGATGGTCAAGCAGCGCAAGGACTCGATCACCCAGTACGACGCCGCCAACCGTGACGACCTGGCGCAGATCGAGCGCGATGAGCTGGTGGTGATCGAAGCGTACCTGCCGGCCAAGATGGGCGAAGCCGAGATCCAGGCCGCCGTCCAGGAAGCCGTGGCCGAAACCGGCGCCAGCGGCCCGGCCGACATGGGCAAGCTGATGGGCGCGCTGAAGCCGAAGCTGGCCGGCAAGGCCGACATGGGCCTGGTGTCGCAGCTGGTCAAGAAGCACTTCGCCGGCTGAGATGTGCGGAGGACACGACCCACGGTCGTGTCCTACCCGGCAGGCGCGTTTCACCCGGTCTTCGAACCGGGCCTGCTAGAAATCCAGGCATGTCTTCACTGCCACCCTCCCCTGCGCCCGAGCCCGCGCATGACCGTTCCAGCGTTCCGCCCCGCCTGCGCAAGTACGTGGACCGGCTTGAACGCAGCTTTCCGGTGGCGGTGGGCAAGCGCTTCGTCGATATCGACGTACTGACCCAGGCCGCCTCGGTCTCCTTCTACGCCCTGCTCTCGATGGCACCGCTGCTGGTGCTGCTGCTGTGGCTGACCGCCTCGCTGTACCCGCCCGCGCAGCAGGCGCTGATCGGCCAGATCAACGACGTGGCCGGCAGCAGTGCCGCGACAGTGGCCGACACCGTGCTCAAGAACGCCGACAACCAGCCCTCGATGGGCTCGCTGGCCGGGATGTGGAGCACCCTGCTGCTGTTCATCGGCGCCACCGCCGTGTTCGCCCAGCTGCAGAACGCGCTCAACCTGATCTTCAACACCAGCGGCGAGCGCCTGGACGGGATCGTGGCCTGGCTGCGCAAACGCGTGTTTTCCTTCGGCGTGGTGCTGGCGCTGGGCTTCCTGCTGATCCTGTCGATGACCGCCACCACGATGCTGCAGGTGGCTTTCGCGCAGCTGCCCTCGGTGCTGCCGGCGGTGGGCTACCTGACCAGCCTGGTGCTGTACACGGTGGGCTTCGCGTTCCTGTACCACTACCTGCCCGACCGCCGCGTGGCCTGGCGCCAGGCGTTCATTGGCGGCGCCATCACCTCGGCGCTGTTCGCGCTCGGGCGCTATGCGATCGGGCTGTACATCGCCACGGTGGCGCCGGGCAGCGCCTACGGCTCGATGGGCGCGCTGGTGATCTCGCTGGTGTGGATCTACTACGCCACGGTGGTGTTCTTCGTCGGTGCATTGATGACCGCGGTGATCGACGAACGCCTGCGGGCGCGCTTCCACCTGGCGGAAGCAGGCATCGAGCCACCGAAACCGGGCGAAGCCAGCGCCAGCTAGTAGACTAGCGAGGTCCCCCGCTACCGTGCGTGGCCGTTGCCGGCCGTGCCCCCAGCCTGCTGCCCATGGCCCGTATCCCCGACGCATTCATCGACGACCTGCTGGCCCGCTCCGACATCGTCGAAGTGGTGGGCAGCCGTGTGCCGTTGAAGCGCCAGGGCAAGGAGTACTCGGCGCGCTGCCCGTTCCATGACGAGCGCTCGGCGTCGTTCACGGTGTCCCCGACCAAGCAGTTCTATCACTGCTTCGGTTGTGGCGCGCACGGTACGGCGATCAGCTTCCTGATGAACTACGACCGCCTGGAGTTCCTCGACGCAGTCGATGAACTGGCCAAGCGCGTGGGCATGGAAGTGCCGCGCGAGACCCAGCAGCGTACCCAGCAACAGCAGGACGATGGCCGCGAACTGTACGCGGCGCTGGACGCAGCTACGCGCTTCTTCCAGAAGTCGCTGGAGGGCAGCGACAAGGCGCGCGCCTACCTGGACCAGCGCGGCGTGGACGAGGAGAACCGCACCCGGTTTGCGATTGGCTATGCGCCGGATGGCTACAGCGCGCTGAAGGATGCGCTGGGCAAGGACGAGCGGCGCATGAAGCTGCTCAACCGCGCCGGCCTGTTTTCCAAGAACGACCGCGGCCATGTCTACGACAAGTTCCGCGACCGGGTGATGTTCCCGATCTTCGACCGGCGTGGGCGCGTGATCGCCTACGGCGGCCGGGTCATGGAGAAGGACGACGGCCCGAAGTATCTGAACTCGCCGGAGACCGCGCTGTTCCACAAGGGCCGCGAGCTGTACGGCCTGTGGCAGGTGCGCCAGGCCAACCAGAAGATCGAGCGGCTGGTGGTGGTGGAAGGCTATATGGACGTGGTGTCGCTGTTCCAATTCGGGGTCACCCAGGCGGTGGCGACGCTGGGCACCGCGACCACGCCCGAACACGCCGAGCTGCTGTTCCGCAACGCGCCGGACGTGTTCTTCTGTTTCGACGGCGACGCCGCCGGCCGCCGCGCCGGCTGGCGCGCGCTGGAGTCGGTGCTGCCGCGCATGAAGGACGGCCGCCAGGCGTTCTTCCTGTTCCTGCCTGATGGCGAAGACCCCGACACCATCGTGCGCAAGGAAGGCAAGCAGGGGTTCGACGAGCGGTTGAAGCAGGCCACGCCGCTGTCGCAGTTCTTCTTCGACGAGCTCACCCGCGAGGTCAACATGGCCACGCTGGACGGCAAGGCGCGCCTGGCAGAGCGCGCGCGGCCGATGCTGGCGCAGATTCCCGACGGCGCGTTTGGCGACCTGATGAAGCAGCAGCTGACGACGCTGACCGGGTTGGGTGGTACCGCCACTGCGGCACCGGTCTCGCGTCCGCCGCCGCGCGCGGTGGCACCGACCCAACGCCGCAGCCTGGTGCGCGCGGCCATCGCGATCCTGCTGCAACAGCCTTCACTGGCGATGACGCTGGAAGGCCACCACTTCAGTGGGCTGCGCCTGCCGGGCGTGGAGCTGCTGATCGAGCTGCTCACCCTGGTGGAGCAGCGCCCGGACATCAGTACAGGCGCACTGCTGGAGCATTTCGAAGGCCGCGAAGAGCAGGATTCCCTGCACAAGCTGGCCGCGCAGACGCTTCCCGGTGACGAGGCGATGTGGAACCAAGAGCTTCACGATGCGGTGGCTCAGCTGGAAAAACAGCTGTTGCTGCAACGTCTTGAGGAGCTTCAGGCAAAGCAGCGGCAGCAGGGTCTGGACGATACTGACAAGTACGAACTGCGCGAGCTGTTGAAGGCGCGCGCAGCATTGCGCTGATTGGACGGAAAGGAGAGTGACGTGATGCGATGGTTGAAGCGCCCGGCTTTCCTGTTGGTTTGTATGGTGGGCATGGTGTCACCCGCTTCCGCCGTAGAGCGGGGCTCTGCCCCGCTGCCCGCACGACCCGAACTACCGGCGACCTCGCTCTCTAACGGCTTCCACCAACCGGACGAAGGCCTCTACACCGGCGGCCAACCAACCGCAGCGCAATTGCAGCAGGCCGCATCCGCAGGCATCACCACCGTCATCGACCTGCGCCAGCCCAATGAAGATCGCGGCTTCGACGAAGCCACGACCGCAGCAGGCCTCGGCCTGAACTACGTGCGCATCCCGGTCGCAGGCGCCGCCGGCCTCACCGCCGCAAACGTACAGGCCCTGCAGGCCGCACTGACCCGGTCCAACGGCCCGGTGCTCCTGCACTGCGCTTCCGGCAATCGCGTCGGCGCGCTGCTGGCGCTGCTCAAGCACCAGCAGGGTGCTTCCACCGAAGAGGCCCTGCAGTTCGGCCGCAGTGCCGGCATGACCTCGCTCGAAACCCAGACCCGCACCCTGCTCGAGCAGGACGACGCGCGTTGATTTCCATCGCGCATCACCCCGATTCGCCCAGCTCAACAGGAGCCTGCCCACCATGACCCGCTGGTGGTCGCGCCTGCGACCGGACAACTTCACCCTCGCGCTGCTCGGCACTGTACTGCTGGCGTCATTCCTGCCGATGCACGGCCCTGCCGCGATGGTGCTGGACGACGTGACCGACGTCGCCATCGCCGCACTGTTCTTCCTGCACGGTGCGCGCCTGCCGCGTGAATCCATCGTCGCCGGCCTGCTGCACTGGCGTTTGCACCTCACGATCCTGGCCTGCACCTTCGCGCTGTTCCCGCTGCTGGGGCTGGCATTCAAACCGCTGGATGGCTGGCTGCTCACGCCTGAGTTGTACATCGGCGTGCTGTTCCTGTGCGCGCTGCCGTCCACCGTGCAGTCGTCCATCGCATTCACTTCGCTTGCGCGCGGCAACGTGCCGGCGGCGGTGGTCAGTGCATCGCTGTCCAGCATCCTCGGCGTGTTCCTGACGCCCCTGCTGCTGACCGTACTGGCCGGCGCCCAAGGTGGCATGCACAACCCTGGCCAGGCCATCCTGAGCATCATGCTGCAGCTGCTGGTGCCATTCGTGGCCGGCCACCTGCTGCGCCCGTGGATTGCACGCTGGGTGGAGCGCCAGCGCGCGCTGCTGCGCTACACGGACCAGGGCACGATCCTGCTGGTGGTGTACTCGGCATTCGGCGAGGCCGTGAACGAAGGCTTGTGGAGCAAGACGCCAGTGCTGTCACTGCTGACCGTGGCGGTGGTGGCCGCCGTGCTGCTGGGCATCGCGATGCCGATCATTGCCTTCCTGTCCAAGCGCCTGGGCTTCAACCGCGAAGACCGCATCACCATCTTGTTCTGCGGCTCCAAGAAAAGCCTGGCCACCGGCGTACCAATGGCAAAGGTGTTGTTCGCCGGCGGCAGCCTCGGCGCCATCGTGCTGCCGATCATGATCTACCACCAGATCCAGTTGATTGTGTGCGCCGTGATTGCGCAGCGGTTTGCGCGGTCGCAGTGAGGCTCGGTCCGGTTCCGCCAGCGTCACTCAAGACCGCCCCTCTCGCAGCCTGACAGGACCGTCCCAATGGACGATCCTGCCGGATGCCTCAGTCCTTCACAGCAGCGGCAATCTGCTGCAACAGTACCGCCTTGCGCTCCACGTCGCCGTCGCCTGTAGCAATCAGCGTGTAGACCTTGTTCTCCCCGGCCCATGTCAGCGTCGCCCGACTGCGTCCCTGGTCATCAGAGACCTTCTCGAGCTTCGCGAGACTACCGTTCACGCGAGTGTTCTGCAGCTCGGCGATTACCTCGACACTGGCACCTGGAGTACGGAAGTTCTCTTCATTGAACTCAACAATTCCCGTTCCGTCCAAACGATAGAATCGAGTCAATCCGCTGGACTTCATTCCATCCAACGTGCCGCTTGGTTCCATGCCGATCATCTCTGCCGCACCGAGAATCGTAGCTTGCAGATCAGTTGGTGACGAAGGCAATCGGCTTCGAAGTTCAGCATTGGACCTGACGATCTTCGGCAATGATGAAATCAACTTGTCCTGTGAGGGGATCTCCCCGCTGGGCACCCGGCCAACCCCCGCTCGGTTTCGAACCATCTCTGCACGGAAGTGTTGTTTGACTTCCTCCGGCGCGTCCAACTCGGACAGTGAGACGACGCGATACGTACCCTCAGGCTCGACTGCGCGCAAACCAGGGCCGGCGTCCTCCAGCGCAGCACGCATGGTGCGCTCAGTAAGCCATTTGCCCACGGCGTCTGCTTCATCCTGAGCACCATGACCTTGGGCGCTGTACAGCAACCCAGTCATCAGAAGGGGAATCATTAGAGACTTCATCAAGTTCACCATTCGGTCAGATTGCAGTTGACTGCATAGGTGTGGCGAGTGTTCACCGCTCCTTGGAATATCCACGTGTGATACCCCTTTACGGTGATGCGCTCGTTATGAGACTGATCGCCTGCGCGAAATCTCCACGAGAACGCTCCGTTGTTCGGAGCACCTAAGACATGTCTCGGCCTCAGCTCACCTTGCGCGTGGTGAGTACTGGCCGCTGATCCCTGCATCCTCCTGAAAAGCGGTCGGTCATAGGTGATTGATTCATTGACGAAGAGCAGGCAATTGGCACGACTGATTGCCTTCATCGCCGCAGATGCTTCCGCACTCCCGAGTAGAGCAGCAGTCGTCAAGACTGCAGTCCCGATGCCTTTCATTGATTTCATTCAAGCTCCATTAAATTGCGCGAGCAGAATCTCGCGCAGTCCGTTCTACGGAGCTGTGGCTGACGAAAGTAAGCGCTGTGTCTCGTTGCAGGCCGGACGATCTTTTCCCCACCTATTGGCGCGGGCGTTCCTTACAAGGAACCATGCCTAAAGCGCCATCCATACGAGCGGCCGCCGACAGGGTCGCTTCCCAAACGACCGCCGATAACGGTGATTGGCAGATGGTGAGCGCGGACTTATCGAAGTCGGCGTTTCGACGTTACCCCGGCAAAGGTCATGCCCTACCGCGCCGATCATTTCTACGTGCGGTCGTTCGGGAAGCGACCCTACCAATGCATCGCGCACCCAGGGTCTCTTCAGCGTTACGGGTCAGTCAGCGTGCCCACGCTCAACTCCGGCAGACGCACCCACGCGTCGTAGGATCGTTCCGTTTCCGTTTCGACGATCGGTTCCTGCGCCGGCACTTCGCGTAGCGTGAGCGCGCGGCAAGGCTTCATGCAGCCCCAGGATTGGCCGCGCAGCGCCTCCACGCGCACGCTGTACAGCGGCAGATCCAGCAGGTACGACGCCATGGTGCGGTGCTTCATTTCCGGCGGCGCATCCGCAAAGGGGTGGCGCATCGCGTGCACGTTGCCGGTGAGGACCAGCATGCGCGTTTCGGCCGGGAGCGCATTGAACTGCTGCCGCAGGTGCGTGGCCATCGCTGCGTCGCGGTCCACATCACTGTCGTACGCGCTGATTTCAATGTCGTAGCCAGCCACACCGACATCGCGCCCCTCCGCGCGCAGCGCGCGCAGGGCTTCGATCAGTGCGAGCATGTCGCGGCTGCGGCGTCCGTCATGCTGGTCGTCCTTCACCTGCCAGAACGGCTGGGTGCGCAGCGCTTCCCGCGCATCTGCATCTCCGTTGGAGCGCAGGTACCGCGCCAGGGCGGCGTTCTCGCTCATCGGCAGCTCCAACCCGAGCCGTACCGGCGCGTTGTCGCGGCTGTAGCGCTCCATCAGGTCGGCTACCAGCAGCGGCGTTTCAGCAGTGCCGTGGAACTCACCCAGCACCACCAGGCGGTGGTCGCCCGCCAGTGTCTTGATCTGGGTGGCGGTGCCCTCCACGCCCGTTGCGGGCGCGGCAAAGGCGCTGCCGTACATCATTGAAGCCACCATCGCAGCCATCCAGAGCCATCGCTTCATGCCGTCACGTCCTGTCGGGGTCATGAAAGCAATGGCGGCGCGATTGCCGGATTCAAGTCCGGGCGCGTGCGATGGCGATCACAGGAACGGCAGCATCCAGTGGTCCACCATCAGGAACGCGAACAGCGCCATCAGGTAGACGATGGAGTAGCCGAACATCTTCATCGAGAACAGCTCATCCGGCGGATTGAGCATGCGCCAGCCGTACCAGAGGAACACGGCGTTCAACACCACCGCGCCGCCCAGGTAGAACAGGCCGCTCATGCCGACCACGGTAGGCAGGATGCTGACGATGGCCAGCGCGATGGAGTACGCCATGATCGACTTGCGGGTGTACGCCACGCCGTGGGTTACCGGCAGCATCGGGATCTTGGCCTTGGCGTAATCTTCGCGGCGGAAGATCGCCAGCGCCCAGAAATGCGGCGGGGTCCAGATGAAGATGATCAGCACCAACAGCGAGGCGTAGGCCCAGTCCATCGGGCCCTGCATGCCGGTGATGGCCGCCCAGCCCAGCAGCGGCGGGGTGGCACCGGCGAGGCCGCCGATCACGATGTTCTGCGAGGTCGCTCGCTTGAGGTACACGGTGTAGATCACGGCGTAGCCGATCAGCGAGGCGAAGGTCAGCACGGCGGTGATGACGTTGACCCAGAGCACCAGGATGGTCATCGACAGCACGATCAGCGCGCCGGCGAACACCAGCACCTGCCACGGCTTCACCTTGCCCACCACCAGCGGCCGCCACGAGGTACGCGCCATCTGCGCGTCGATCTGTGCGTCCAGCAGCTGGTTGATCGCCGCTGCTGCCGAGGCGGCCAGCCAGATGCCAAGGAAGCCGAGCGCGCCACGAACCGCCTGCTCGGCGGTAGGCAGGGTGGGAATGGCGAGGAACATGCCCACCAACGCGGTGAACACGATCAGTGCCACCACCTTGGGCTTGGTGAGGTCCCAGTACTGCCGAACACTCACGGCGTCACTCCAGACACGTCATCTTCATCGGCCACGTCGGCGGGCGCTCGCAGGCGCGCGAGCAGCGTGACCAGCACGAACAGCAGCGCCACGGCGCCACCGCTGTGCGCCACCGCCACTTCCAGCGGCACGGCCAGCTTGACGTTGAGGATGCCCAGGGTGATCTGCAGCACTACCAGCAGGCCCAGCGCGCTGGCCCAGCCGCGCATGCTCGGCAGGCGGTACAGGCGCACCGCCAGCCACAGCAGGTAGACCGCGACCACCACGGCGAACATGCGGTGCGCCATCTGGATCGCGATGCGCGAAGCGCCATCCAGCACGCCCCCTTCGTAGTCCACGCCGATGCCACGCCACAGGGTGAAGCCTTCCTTGAAGTCGTGCGGCGGCCACCACTGGCTTACGCAGCGCGGGAAGTTGTCGAGCGAGGCGCTGCCGCCGCCACAGGCCAGTGCCGCGTAGTTGGCGCTGACCCAGCCGCCGAGCGCGATCTGCAGGACCAGCACGGCCACGCCGGCGCGCAGCAGCCATTTCAGCTTCGGCGCTTCGACCAGGGTGATCGGCATGTGCGTGGCGCGCCACGCCATCCACACCAGCAGCCCGAACATCAGCATGCCGCCGAGCAGGTGGCCCATCACCACGATCGGCTTGAGCAGCAGGGTGACCGTCCACATGCCCAGCAGCGCCTGGAAGATCACCACCGCCAGCGTAAGCAGCGCAGCGCGCGCCAGGTCGATGTTGTTCCAGCGCAAGGCGGCGATCAGCAGGATCACTTCGCCAGTAATGGCGAGGACGCTGGCCGCTACGTGCCATCCCATCATGTAGAGCGGTATGCCGGTGGCCACCAGCACGCACGCAGTGACCACCGCCGTGGTGCCCCAGTTGCGCCGACGTACCGCCAGCAGCGCCAGGGTGAGGATCTCGATGCCCAGCGCGCCGGCCAGGAAGCGGTGCACCTGCTCGCGCCAGGCCTTGTGGGTTTCCAGCGGGCGGATCTTGGCCGCTTCGTGGCCAACCACTTCCGCAGCATGCTGCGGCCAGGTCACGCGGCCATAGCAGGTCGGCCAGTCCGGGCAGCTCAGGCCGGCATCGGACAGGCGCACGAACGAACCGAACATGATCGTGCTGGCCGTCATGATCAGGGCGAACCACGCCAGACGGTGGAAATTGCGATGCAGCGCCGGGCGCGCGGTGGGGTTCATCAAACGGAACTCACTTCAGTTTCAACAGCGTGGCCAGGTCCTTGCGTAGACCGGCCAGTTCGAATCCCGGCGCGTACCGCATGATCACGAACCCGTTCGGGTCGATCACATACACAGGGGTGCCGGCGGCGTCATCCACGGCGGGCAAGGCGGCACGCAGGGGCGGCTGGGGCGCCAGCACGCGCAGGGCGGGCAGGCCCTGGACCTCGGCCGGCGGCGTACCCAGCCACAGGATCTCGACATTATCGGCCCTATGGCCGAACAGCTGCCACACCTTGCCCAATCCCTGCGACAAAGTGACGCACTCGGCTGCACAGCCCGGTGCGGGCGCGACCAGGATGCGCCACACGTGCGCGTCGGGGTTCCACGGGTAGGGTTCGCCGTTGGCGAGGGTCGGCGGCAGCGCGCGTGCGTCCACCGGCGGCTGCAGCATCTGGCCGGTGTTGCGGTGGTCGGCCGGCTGCCAGCCAGAGAAGCGCAGCACGCCGGCCAGCGCCATCGCGCCGAAGAACAGGCCGAACAGCGCGACCAGGGTCCAGCGACCACGGTTGCGGGCCTTGAGCTGTTCCGGGGTGATGGCATTCATGGGCGGGATTTTCTCATGTAAGCGGCGGGTGTGCGGAAAAGCGGCCGGGCAGAGCCCGGCGCTACGGCGGGGACGGTGTGCAGGGACGTCGGCGGCGCCATTCGAGCACCAGCGCCACGACCAGCACGGTCAGGGCCAGGCCGAACCACTGCACGGCGTAGCCGAGGTGGCGGCTGGGCGGCAGGGTGTTGGGCAGCAGTTCGAGGTCGCGGGCGTAGCCGCCGGGCAGCGCCGGATCCAGGCGCAGCACGGCGCTGCGCAGGCTGGCGGGCGGCAGGCCCAGCGCGGCAGCTACATCCGCAGGCGGCATGCGGTTGGCCAGCCACACGGCGGGCTGCGAGGCCGGGGTCAGCGCCGGGCCCAGTGCAAGCCCGGTGGCCGGGGGCGGAGCGAGCAGGCCGGCGATGCGGACTTCGCCTTCGCGCGGAACCACGGTCGGCAGTTGGCGGTTGGGCGGCATCGGCAGCCAGCCCAGGTCGACCAGCACGACTGCGCCGCCGTCGCTGCGGAACGGCTGGTAGAGCTTGATGCCGGCGCGCCCGGCGCGGGTCTGGTTGTCCAGCAGCACGGTACCCGGCAGGAAACGCCCGTGGTCGTCGACCCAGCGCAGCTGCGGCGGTGCGGCCTGGGCGTCGGCCAGGCTCAGGGTCTGCGCGCGGGCCGGCACCTGCTGGTCCAGCAGGGCCTGCTTTTCATGCATGCGGTGCAGCTGCCAAAGGCCCAGCTGGGAGAAACCGATGATGACCAGCACGGCGGCCACCCAGCCGATCAGGCGTGTGTGCTTGCGCATCATGACAACGCCGTCGAAACGCGGTCAGATAGGCGTACCCGCCCTGCCCTTGAGCCGCGCATGAATGATTCGTTGAAGACCCTGCTGGTAATCGCGTTTCTGATCGTCATCGTCTGGAATCTGGGCGCCGGTCTGTACTACCTGCTGGTCGACCGCGGCCAGACCAAGCGCACCGTCAATGCGCTCACCCGGCGCATCGCGGTGTCGGTGGCGCTGATTGCACTGGTGGCGATCGGCATCTACACCGGCTGGATCAAACCCCACGGCATCGGTGGTTGAGCCCCGGCGCTACAGCACGTAGACGAACAGGAACAGCATCAGCCACACCACGTCGACGAAGTGCCAGTACCACGCGGCGGCTTCGAAGCCGAAGTGGTTGTCGCGGGTGAAATGGCCCTTGGCCGCGCGCAGCCACATCACGATCAGCATGATGGTGCCCAGCAGCACGTGCGCGCCGTGGAAGCCGGTGAGCATGAAGAAGGTGGAGCCGTAGATGCCCGAACCCAGCGTGAGGTTCAGTTCCTTGTAGGCGTGGATGTATTCCTCAGCCTGCAGGGTGAGGAAGAACGCGCCGAGCAGCACGGTGATGCCCAGCCACACCAGCAACTGGCGGCGGTGGCCGGCCTTCAATGCATGGTGGGCGATGGTCAGGGTGACGCCGGAGGTCAGCAGGATCAGCGTGTTGATCAGCGGCAGGCCCCAGGCCGGAATGGTCTGGAAGTGGCCGCCGATGCTGCCCGGGCCGTTGGTCGGCCAGGCGGCGGAATAGCCGTCCCAGAGCAGTTCGTTGGTCATCACCCCGTCGCCCTCGCCGCCCAGCCACGGCAGGCCCAGGTTGCGGGTGTAGAACAGCGCGCCGAAGAAGGCACCGAAGAACATCACTTCGGAGAAGATGAACCACACCATGCCCATCCGGAACGAGCCGTCGACCTGGTGGTTGTAATGGCCGGCCTGCGATTCGCGCACCACGTCGCTGAACCACCAGAACAGGGTCAGCACCAGCATCGCGATGCCGGCGTAGAAGGTCCACTTGCCCCAGCCGGCGTCATTGAGCCAGCTGGCCACGCCGACCATGGTCACCATCATCGCGATGGAACCGATGAAGGGCCACTTGCTGTGCGTGGGGACGAAATACACGTTGGCGTCGGGACTATGCTGGGCGGCCATATGCGGTATCCGGGTACGTATCAGGGTGCCGAGCGCGCGGTGGCCGGCGGGGTCGCCGTGGCCAGCTGCGACGACAGCGCGTCGTTCTTGTAGAACGTGTACGACAGGGTGATGGTCTTGATGTTGGCCGGCAGGTCCGGGTCGACGATGAAACGCACCGGCATGTCGCGTTTCTCGCCGGCCACCAGGGTCTGCGCGGTGAAGCAGAAGCATTCTGTCTTGCTGAAGTAGCCCGAGGCCTTGGCCGGGGCCACCGACGGCACCGCGCTGCCCACCAGTGCGTGGTCGCTGTCGTTGCGGGCGTAGTACAGCGCTTCGTTGAGCTCGCCGGGCACCACGTCCATGCTCAGCTGCTCGGGGTGGAACGCCCAGGGCAGCTTCGAATTGACGCCGCCGTCGAACTCCACCCGCACGGTGCGCTTTGCCGCCGCCGGCCCACCCGCCGCCTGCGCGCCGGGTCCGCGTTCCAGGCGCACGCCGAACACCTTTTCGCAGGCGATGCGGTACAGCGGCACCAGCGAGAAGGTCAGCACGAACACCGCCACCGCCACCCCGATCAGGCGCGGCAGCCCGGCGCTCGGCGCGGGCGTGGCGGGGCGCGGGTCGTTCATCGGCCGAGCACCCCGGTCAGGATGAAGCCGACATACACGGCGATGGCCACCGCGCCCACCCACAGCGCGGTGCGCCGCGCACGTTGGCGGCGAACGGCCAGATCCTGTTGTTGCGCATCATGCATGGCGCACCTCAGTGAGTGATGTCGTCGTGGGCCAGGTCGCCCGGACGGATGACCGGCGGCACGGTGAAGGTATGCGCCGGAGCCGGTGAAGGAATGGTCCACTCCAGCCCGCGCGCGCCTTCCCAGGAGCGGTCGGCGGCCTTTTCACCGTTGCGCAGCGAGGCGATCAGGATCGCGGCCATCATGAACGGGGTGACGAACATGCCGAACGCACCGATCGAGCTGATCAGGTTCCAGTCGGCGAACGCCACGCTGTAATCGGGAATACGGCGCGGCATGCCGGCCAGGCCGAGGAAGTGCTGCGGGAAAAACAGCAGGTTCACGAAGATGATCGACCACCAGAAATGGACCTTGGCCCAGAACTCGCTGTACATGCGCCCGGTCCACTTCGGCCACCAGTAGTACACCGCGCCGATCAGCGCGAATACCGCACCGGTGACCAGCACGTAGTGGAAGTGCGCCACCACGAAGTAGGTGTCGTGGTACTGGAAGTCGGCCACCACGATGGCCAGCATCAGGCCGGAGAAGCCGCCGATGGTGAACAGGATGACGAACGCCACCGCCCACAGCATCGGGGCTTCGAAGGTGAGCGAGCCGCGCCACATGGTGCTCACCCAGTTGAACACCTTCACCCCGGTCGGGATGGAGATCAGCATGGTGGCGAACATGAAGTAGATTTCGCCGCCCAGGGGCATGCCCACGGTGAACATGTGGTGGGCCCAGACGATGAACGACAGGAACGCGATCGCGGCGATCGCGTAGACCATGGCCTGGTAACCGAACAGCGGCTTGCGGCTGAAGGTGGGGATGATTTCACTGACCACGCCGAACGCCGGCAGGATCATGATGTACACCTCCGGGTGGCCGAAGAACCAGAAGATGTGCTGGAACATCACCGGGTCGCCACCACCGGCGGCATTGAAGAAGCTGGTGCCGAAGAACTTGTCGGTGAGCAGCATGGTCACCGCACCGGCCAGCACCGGCATCACCGCGATCAGCAGGAACGCGGTGATCAGCCAGGACCAGCAGAAGATCGGCATCTTCAGCAGGTCGATGCCGGGCGCGCGCATGTTGAGCACGGTGGCGATGATGTTGATCGCGCCCATGATCGAGCTGATGCCGGCCACGTGGATGGCGAACACGGTGAAGGCCACGTTGTAGCCGCCCTGCAGCGACAGCGGCGGGTACAGGGTCCAGCCACCGGCCGGCGCACCACCGGGCAGCAGGAAGGTGAGCAGCAGCAGGCTGAAGGCCACCGGCAGCAGCCAGAACGACCAGTTGTTCATGCGCGGCAGCGCCATGTCCGGCGCGCCGACCTGCAGCGGGATCATCCAGTTGGCCAGGCCGACGAAGGCCGGCATGACGCCACCGAAGATCATCACCAGCGCATGCACGGTGGTGAGCTGGTTGAAGGTTTCCGGCTTCACGAACTGCAGGCCGGGCTGCATCAGCTCGGCGCGGATGATCACGCTCATCGCCGCGCCGATGATGAACATGATGAAGCTGAAGAGCAGGTACAGCGTGCCGATGTCCTTGTGGTTGGTCGAGAAGAACCAACGCTCGAAGAACGACTGCTGATGTCCGTGATGCCCGTCGTGATCAACTGCGGTATGCGCCATCGCAACTACACCTCATTGGTTCCGCTGGTAGCCGTGCGCGCCGTGCGGCGCGCGCGGTTCGATGATGTCAGGCGTTTTCCGGCGCCGCGGCCGGTGCCGCGGCCGGCGCTGCCGGTGCTTCCGGTGTTTCACCCGGGGTCGCTTCCGGGGTGGCTTCCGGCGCGGCAGGCGCCGGGGCGGGATCTGCCGCCTTCGGACGCTTTTCGGCCAGCCACTTCTGGAAGTCTTCCTTCGAGACCGCTTCGACCACGATCGGCATGAAGCCATGGTCCTTGCCGCACAACTCGGCGCACTGGCCGCGGTACACGCCGACCTGCTCGATGTTGGTCCAGGCCTCGTTGATGAAGCCGGGAATGGCGTCCTGCTTCCAACCCAGTGCGGGCACCCACCAGGCGTGGATCACGTCGTCGGAGGTGATGACGAAGCGCACCTTGGTGTCGACCGGCAGCACCAGGCGGTTGTCCACGTCGAGCAGGTAGTGCGGGTGGCTCTCGCGATCCGGCACCTTGCCGCTCTGCCGCACGCGGTCCGACTCGCGGTCCAGGCGGCTGGTGAAGGTGACCTCTTCGCCCAGATACTCGTACTTCCACATCCACTGGTAGCCGGTGACCTTCACGGTCATTTCGGCGTCGCGGGTGTCGTAGAACTTGATCAGGTTGGCGGTGGCCGGCCAGGCCATCACCACCAGGATGATCACCGGGATGACGGTCCAGATCACCTCGGCCTTGGTGTTGTGGCTGAAGGTGGCGGCGACCGCGCCCTTGGATTTGCGGAACTTGAAGATGGCATAGAACATCGCGCCGAACACCAGCACGCCGATGACCGTACACACCCACAGCGAGAACATGTTGGATTCCCAGGCCAACCGCGAGCTCTGGGTGACCCCCTTGCCCATGTTGAGCTGCCACGGCTTGGGGTCGGCCGATTGGGCCCACGCCAGTGCCGGCGCCATCAGCGCTGCCCCACACCCCACTGCCTTTGCGAACTGCGTGCCCCACTTTCTGCGTTGCTTCATTGCCTAGACCCTTAGCGTCGTCGGTTGCAGCCATCGCTGGCCACGAGCAAGCCTACTTTTCGGTCGCAGACGCACCCGAGGGGGTGAGCACGCAGTGCGACTGCCAGCTGTACGCTGAACGTCCCGATGGTAGCCCTGCTGTCGCGCGAGCCGCAAGGGTCCATTCACAATTTCGGAGATGGTGCAATACAGCATAAGCCTCGGCGGCCGATTTGACGAAAATGGCACACTTTTGAACGGTCCCATGGGATCCGCCGAATCCCGCTGTATGAAAGGCTATGCGGCGGATCGACAGCGCACCCCGAATTGCTTGCCAGGGCAAAAAAACGATTAAAATGGTCAAGTTCTCCACGAGCCAACCGGCATGACCGCATCTTCCGCGCTTCCCCCTGCCCCGGCCTCGTCCGGCGCCTCCCGCCCGCCGCTGCTGTCGCCCGAGCTGCCGGCCGTTCCCAACGCGTTCCGCCAGGCCATCACCGATGCCTGGATGAAGGACGAGGCCAGCCACGTGCGCGAGCTGCTGGCGCAGGCGCGCCTGCCGGCCGACGAACAGGCCACCGTGCAGGCCACCGCCGCCGACCTGGTGGCCCGCGTGCGCGTGCGCGCCAAGGACCAGGGCGCGATCGAAGCCTTCATGCGCCAGTACGACCTGGGCAGCGAGGAAGGCGTGCTGCTGATGTGCGTGGCCGAAGCCCTGCTGCGCATTCCCGACCAGGACACCGCCGACAAGCTGATCCGCGACAAGCTCGGCGAAGCGGACTGGAAGAAGCACCTGGGCGGCAGCGACTCGGTGCTGGTCAACGCCTCCACCTGGGGCCTGATGCTTACCGGCCACATCGTGCAGATCAACGACTCCACCCGCGCCGACGTGCCGGGCGCGTTCGCGCGCCTGATGGGCCGCGTGGGTGAGCCGGTGATCCGCCTGGCCGTGCGCCAGGCGATGAAGATCATGGGCCACCAGTTCGTCATGGGTCGCACCATCGACGAAGCGCTGTCGCGCTCGCACAAGGGCGACAACGCCAGCTACCGCTATTCGTTCGACATGCTCGGCGAAGGCGCGCTGACCATGAAGGACGCCAAGCGTTACCTGGAAGACTACCGTCGCGCGATCCACTCCATCGGTGGCGACCACAAGGCCCGTGGCGGCCGTCCGGACGGCGACGTCAATTCGGCGCCGGGCATCTCGATCAAACTGTCGGCGCTGTACCCGCGCTACGAGCACGCCAAGCGTGCGCGCGTGATGGCCGACCTGGTGCCGGGCGTGCTGGAACTGGCCCAGCTGGCCAAGTCCTATGGCATCGGCTGCACGGTCGACGCCGAGGAAACCGACCGCCTGGAACTGTCGCTGGACATCATCGAAGCAGTGGTGAGCGACGCGTCGCTGGCCGGTTGGGAAGGCTTCGGCGTGGTGGTGCAGGCGTACCAGAAGCGCACCCCGTACACGATCGATTACCTGGCCGACCTGGCCCGCCGCATCGGCCGCCGCCTGCAGGTGCGCCTGGTCAAGGGCGCGTACTGGGACGCGGAGATCAAGCGCGCGCAGATCGACGGCCTGCCGGCCTACCCGGTGTTCACACGCAAGCAGAACACCGACGTGTCCTACCTGGCCTGCGCCAAGCGCCTGTTCACCCATGCCGACGCGATCTACCCGATGTTCGCCACCCACAACGCGCACACCATCGCGGCGGTGAAGGCGATCGCCAAGGGCGGCCAGTACGAGCACCAGAAGCTGCACGGCATGGGCGATGATCTGTATGCCGAAGTGGTGCCGGCCAACCGCCTCAACGTGCCGTGCCGCGTGTACGCGCCGGTGGGTTCGCATGAAGACCTGCTGCCGTACCTGGTGCGCCGCCTGCTCGAAAACGGCGCCAACTCCAGCTTCGTCAACCGCATCACCGACGAAGACGTGGCCATCGACGACCTGATCCGCGACCCGGTCGAGGCCGTTGCCTCGTTCGACTCGATTCCGCACCCCAAGATCCCGCTGCCGGTTGACCTGCTGCGCAGCCAGAACCACGACAGGAAGAACTCCATGGGCATCAACCTTGCCAACGACAACGATCTGCGCGCCCTGGCCGAGCAGCTCAACGCGGCCATCAAGCCGTGGCAGGCCGCCCCGCTGGTGCCGGGCGCACAGCCGACCGGCGCGCTGCTCAACGTGATCAACCCGGCCGACAACCGCCAGGTGGTGGGCCAGTGGCAGCCGGCCGACAGCGCCACCGTCGAAAAGGCGCTGGTCAATGCCGTGGCGGCACAGCCGCAGTGGAACCGCACCCCGGCCGCCAGCCGCGCCGCGATCCTGGAGCACGCCGCCGACCAGCTCGAAGCACGCATGCCGGAGTTCATGGCGCTGTGCGTGAAGGAAGCCGGCAAGAGCCTGCCCGACGGCATCGCCGAAGTGCGCGAAGCGGTCGACTTCCTGCGCTACTACGCCAAGCAGGCGCGCGAGCAGTTCGGCCACGCCGAAAAGCTGCCGAGCCCGACCGGTGAGTCCAACGAACTGCAGCTGCACGGCCGTGGCGTGTTCGTCTGCATCAGCCCGTGGAACTTCCCGCTGGCGATCTTCCTGGGCCAGGTGGCCGCTGCACTGGCCGCCGGCAACAGCGTGATCGCCAAGCCGGCCGAGCAGACCAACCTGATCGGCTACTACGCGGTGAAGCTGCTGCTGGACGCCGGCGTACCCGAAGGCGTGGTGCAGTTCCTGCCGGGCGACGGCGCCACCGTCGGTGCCGCGCTCACCGCCGACCCGCGCGTGGCCGGCGTGGCCTTCACCGGTTCGACCGACACCGCGCGTGCGATCAACCGAGCGATGGCCGCGCGTGATGCCGCCATCGGCGTGCTGATCGCCGAAACCGGCGGCCAGAACGCCTTCATCGCCGACTCCTCGGCGCTGCCGGAACAGCTGGTCAAGGACGCCATCGGCTCGGCCTTCACCTCGGCAGGCCAGCGCTGCTCGGCCGCGCGCGTGCTGTTCGTGCAGGACGACATCGCCGACAAGGTGATGACCATGCTGGCCGGTGCGATGGCCGAACTGAAGATCGGCGACCCGGGCCTGCTGTCCACCGACGTCGGCCCGGTGATCGATGCCGACGCGCTGCAGATCCTGCGCGAACATGCGCTGCGCATGGAGAAGGAAGCGCGCCTGATCGCCGCCGCCGAGCTCAGCGAAGCGGCCGCGCACGGCACCTTCTTCGCGCCGCGTGCGTACGAACTGAAGAACCTGGACCAGCTGCACAAGGAGATCTTCGGGCCGGTGCTGCACGTGATCCGCTGGAAGGGCGACCAGCTCGACGCGGTGATCGACCAGATCAACGCCACCGGCTATGGCCTCACCCTCGGCGTGCATTCGCGCATCGATGAGACGGTGGACCGCATTTCCTCGCGCATCAACGTGGGCAACGTGTACGTCAACCGCAACCAGATCGGTGCGGTGGTCGGCGTGCAGCCGTTCGGCGGCCAGGGCCTGTCGGGCACCGGTCCGAAGGCCGGCGGCCCGCACTACCTGCTGCGTTTTGCCACGGAAAAGACCGTCACCGTGAACACCACGGCGGCCGGTGGCAATGCGTCGTTGCTGACCCTCGGCGATTGATTCCAGCCGAAGGCGTTTAGCGAAAAACCCCCGCTGAAAAGCGGGGTTTTTTGTGGGTCACGCGATGCGGATCACTCCGCTTCGATCGACTGGATCTCGTCGCGCATCAACCGCTGGTCGCCCATGTAGCGCTCGAACCTGATGCGGCCGAAACCGGGCGCGTACCAGGCTTCGATACGGTTGTCTTCGAAGGTCGCGGTGACGTGGCAGGTGTCCTTGAACGTGCGCGGCTGATAGCTGATTTCCGCTTCCACGTCTTCGAACCCGACGAAGGTGTAATCGGAGAAACCGTCATAGTCGATCGCGGTGACGGTCTCTTCGACATGATGGGTGCGTTCGCCCTTGCCGGTTACTTCAAAGCGTTCGCCGGGCTTGGCGCTGGCTGGGAAGGTCGGTGCCGGTTTGAAGGTGTCGGTCATCACCGGCTGCGAGGCGTCGCCGCCCCAGGCCGAGATGCCATACCGGTCCTGGCCGAGCAGCTGGCGGCCGCTGGCGTCGTAGTAGCTGGCCATGCCGACGCCGCCACCGGCGCTGTGCACCTTGATGGCGTCCTGGCCGGCGAAGCTCGCCTTTTCGATGGTCAGCGTTTCATCGCCGGTGGACCAGGACAGGCCCGGGGTCAGGGTGAAGCAGGCGGCGAAGTCCGGGGCGGCCAGCGCGGGGGCCGAGAAGACGGCCATGCTCATGGCCAGGGACGTGCGAAGCAGGTAACGCGACATGTGTTTCTCCGTGTCATACATCGTGGGGCAGGTACCCCCGCACGACAGTGCTGCCGGGCGTGCGGGGACCGGGATTGTACGCTGTGTCATGATCGGCCCATGCGCTCACTGACCCTGCCCCTGCTGCTGGTCCTGTCGTTGTCCACCGTTGCCGGACCTGCCACGGCGCAGGAAGACCGCGTGCTGGTGTTCACCCACACCGCGAAGTTCCGCCACGATTCCATCCCCACCGCAGTGAGCACGCTGCGCCTGCTGGCCGGGCGCGAGCGGATGGCGGTGGACCAGAGCGAGAACCCCGCCGACTTCAACGACGTCAACCTCGCCCGCTACCGGGTGGTGGTGTTCGCCAATACCACCGGCGATGTACTCGACGCCGCGCAGCAGCAGGCGATGGAGAGCTTCATCCGCGCCGGCGGCGGCTACATGGGCGTGCATTCGGCGGCCGACACCGAATACGACTGGCCGTGGTACGGCCAGCTGGTGGGCGCCTACTTCAAGAACCATCCCGAAGGCCTGCAGTTCAGCCCGGTGCAGCCCGAACGCGACGGCAAGCCCGTGGGCACTGCCTGGCCCGTGCGCGACGAGCTCTACAACTACCGCAGCAACCCGCGCGGCACGGTGCAGGTGACCGCCACCGTGGACGAGAAGCGCTACAGCGGCGGCACCATGGGCGCCGACCACCCCATCGCGTGGTGCCACGCCTTCGATGGCGGGCGCAGCTGGTACACCGGCCTGGGCCACGACACGGCGGTGTACCGCAACCGCGATTTCCTGGCGCACCTGCGCCAGGGCCTGCTGTACGCCGCAGGCCGCTCACCGCAGTGCTGAAACGCAGAAGGCCCCGCTTGCGCGGGGCCTTCCGGTACTACGCGGCGCGAACGCCGTGAATCAGAACTTGTACTGGAACGAAGCAGCCAGCACGTCGCCGCGGACCTTGTACTTGCCGTTGAGCGAGTTGCCCTGGTTGTTGGTGGTGCCCGGCACGATCAGGTTCGGATCGTTGGTGAACAGGTGGGTATAACCGAAGTTGTATTCCATGTTCGCCGACGGGGTCCAGCCCAGGCCGAACGACAGCCAGATGCGGCTGGTGTCCGGCACGCGGACGTCGCGGTGCGCGTCGGTGGTCGGGGTCTGGTCGTACGCCACGCCGCTGCGCAGGGTGACGGTGTCGCTCAGCTTGTAGTCGCCGCCCAGCGAAGCAAAGGTGGTGTCACGGTAGCCGAACTCCAGCACCGAATCCGGCTGCGCCGAAGCATAGTCGATGGTGACCGAGTCAAACGCGGTCGACCACGCGGTGCGGGTGACGTCGGCCATCATGGTGAAGCGGTCGGTGAAGTTGTGGGTCACGCTGAAGGTGGCCGAGGCCGGCAGGGTCAGCGTGGCCTTGCCCGAGGTGCTGATGAAGCGACCCGGCTGTGCAACGGCCAGCACGGCAGCGGCGTTGGCCGGCACGTCGAAGGTGGCGTCGCCGCCGGTGACCTTGTGCTCGACCTTGGAACGGTAGCTGATGCCGATGTGGGTGTTCTCATCGGGGCTGAAGAGGCCACCGACCGTCCAACCCACGGCGTTGTTGTCGCCTTCGACGGTCAGCTTGCCATCGGCGCTGCCCGGGGCGAAGCCCGGCACGCGGGACTGGGCCAGCGCGGTGCCGAAGTCGATATTGTTGCTCAGTTCGATGGTCAGGTGCTCAACGAACACCGACGCGCCGAAGGACACGTACGGGTTGACGTCGTACGAGGCGGCGAAGCCCAGGTCGATCGCCTTCAGGTCGGTCTTCAGGCCGGTGTAGCGACCCACCCAGCCGTTCTCGTAGTCGGTCTTGAAGCCGAACGGAGCGGTCAGCGACACACCGAAGTGGGCCTTTTCGCCGATCGGCATGTGGAAGTAGGCAGCCGGAACCGGGGCAATCATGCCGGCGTCGCCGCCGTCACCGCCGGTCTGCGGCTGGCCGGTCGGCTTGCGGCCGGTGCCTTCGTATTCGGCCTTGAAGCTGATGGCGCTCAGGTCGCCCTGCACCATGGTGCCTTCCAGCTGGCGCATGCCGGCCGGGTTGACGGCGATGATCGAGGCGTCGCCCTGGGCGCTGCCCGAACCGGCGAAGGCGCGGCCGAGGCCCTTGGCGCTGTTTTCCTTCAGCTGGAATGCGGCGGCGTTGACGTGGCCAACGGCCAGCACGCCGGCGATGCCGACAGCCAGGGCGGTGACGCGGGCGAGGGTGGAAGCGGTATGCATCGTGTGTTCTCTCCGGAATTGCGTGTGGTTTTGGCTACGCGCGCCTGCGCTGTTCCCCGCCCCGAAAGGCCTGGAACAACGCGCCGGATTCCCCTCCCGACATACGACGCCGTATGCGAGTATACCCAGACCGGTTAATGAAACAATAACGTTGGTGGCGGTTCTGGCTATTCAGGCTGAACCCGCCATTTACCCCTTTCCGGCGCCTTGGCGCGCTAGGCTAGCGCACCGATGTTCGTCTCCCTGCCCGCCCGCAAGAAGTCTGCCGTCCGCTGGGCCACGCCCCTGCTGTTCGCGGCGCTGTGGGCGGCCTTCCTGTGGTCGATCTCGCGCCCGGGCGACGCCCGCCGCAGCCTGTGGATGGACTGGGGTGCCCTGTCCACCGGGCTGACCCGGCCGCTGGACTGGTGGGCGACGTTCGAGGACGGCAGCGTGCTGCGGCTGTTCACCGCGCTGTTCCTGCACGCGGACTGGTCGCACCTGCTGGGCAACCTGGTGTTCCTGCTGATCTTCGGCCTGCCCGCCGAGCGGGTGCTGGGGCCGTGGCGGCTGATCCTGCTGTTCCTGGTGGGCGGGGCGATCTCCAACCTCACCGCGATCTACACGATGGGCAGCCCCGACCAGATCATCATCGGCGCCAGCGGCGCGGTGTCGGCGCTGATCGGCGCCTACCTGGCGCTGTTCCCCGGCGCCCGGCTGGGCGTGGTGATCCCGCTGGGCCTGTTCCTGGAATTCGTGCGCGCCCCGGCCTACCTGCTGATCGGGGTGTGGGCCGGGCTGCAGGTGGTGTTCGCCTACATCGGCCCGAGCTTCGGCATGGTGGCCTGGTGGGCGCACATCGCCGGCTTCGTGTTCGGCCTGGCCTACGGGGTGTACGTGCGCGCCGCCATCGCCCGGAGGCTGCGCAAGCGCCACGGGTTTTGAAGGACGTCTTGCCCCGTCAGGGAGAACGCCGGTAGGGTCGCATCCCAATCGACCGCCGATGACGGTGATCAGATCATTGAGGCATGGACGTCTGGCGGAGAAGAGCGTATTCCGTCACAGGTCCCTGCGTTAAAGCACCCGTCACCAAGGTCGGCGGCCGTTTGGGAACCGGCCCTACCGTCATGTCAGGGTTTGGTCTCAGGTTTGGTTTCCGGCTTGGCTTCTGGTTTCGCCGCCGGCTTCTTCGCCGCTTCTGCCTTCTGCTTCGCAACCACCGAGCCCGGCTGCTTCAGCTCGGCCAGGGCGTCGTTGATCGGGCCGTCGCCCGGCAGCACGTCGCCGGCCTGGTAGCCTTCGCCGCCTTCGTCGTCACCGCGCAGGTGGCCCGGCAGGGTGGCTTCGCTGTAGTCGGACAGGCTGGCCGGCAGGTCGTCGTCGCCGTCCTTCTTCTCCGGCAGCAGCACCACGTCGGGCACGATGCCGGTGGCCTGGATCGATTTGCCACTCGGCGTGTAGTAACGCGCGGTGGTGAGCTTGACCGAGTCGCCGTTGTCCAGCGGCAGCACGGTCTGCACCGAGCCCTTGCCGAAGGTGCGGCTGCCGACCACGCGGGCACGGCCGTTGTCGCGCAGCGCGCCGGCCAGCACCTCCGAGGCGCTGGCCGAACCGGCGTCGGTCAGTACCACCACCGGTGCGCCCTTGAGCAGGTCGCCCGGCGTGGCGTCGAAGCGTGCGTCGCTGATCGAGATGCGGCCGCGGGTGCTGACGATGTTGCCCTTGTCGAGCAGGTCGTCGGCCACCTGCACCGCAGCGGTCAACAGGCCACCCGGATTGCTGCGCAGGTCCAGCACCAGCCCCTTGAGCTGGCCACCGGCCTGCTGCTGCAGCTGGGCGACGTGCTTCTGGAAGTCGGCGCCGGTGTCGGCCTGGAAGGTGCTCAGGCGGATGTAGCCATAGCCCGGCTCCAGCATGCGGCTGCGCACGCTGGTGACGCGGATGGTTTCGCGGGTGATCGGCACATCGAACGGCTTGGGCTTGCCGTCGCGCACGATGGTCAGCACCACCTTGCTGCCGGCCTTGCCGCGCAACGGCTCGGTGGCCTCGATGGCGCTGATCGGCTTGCCGTCGATGGCGATGATGAGGTCGCCGGCCAGGATGCCGGCCTTGGCGGCCGGGGTGTCGTCGATCGGCGAGATCACCTTCAGGCTGCTGTTGTCCGGCTGCTGCTGCAGCTCCACGCCGATGCCTTCGTAGGCGCCTTCGGCCTGCTCGTCGAAGGCTTCGGCATCTTCCTTGTCGAAGTAGGTGCTGTGCGGGTCCAGGTCGAGCAGCAGGCCACGGATGGCCGACTGCATCAGCTTCTTGTCTTCGACCGGGTCGACATAGGCCGCGCGCACGGCGTTGTAGACGGCCACATAGCGGCGGATCTCTTCCAGCGGTACCCGCGAGGTAACGGCTTCTTCAGTGGAGGCGGCATCGCCGCCACGTTCCGGAACCTGGGCGGTCTGCTGCGCCCATGACAGCGCCGGCACCAGGGCCAGCAGCAGGGTGGCGGAACGGGCTACGCGCATGAAGCACTCCAGGGTAAGCGGGGGAAAGGCACGCCCGATTATGCGCGAACGCACGGTAAATTCCCGTTGAACAACAGCCCAGAACGGCGGCGCTCCGCCCGCTGGTAGAGCCACGCCCTGCGTGGCTGAGCGAAGACCTACCGCCGCTGCAACCACGAAGACGGATCCACCGGCTGCCCGTTACGACGCAGTTCAAAATACAACGCCGTTACCCCCTGCCCGCCCGAGTTCCCCACCTTGGCCACCGGGTCGCCCTTCTTCACCGTACCGCCGGCATCGCGCAGGAGGGTGTCGTTGTGCGCGTAAAGGCTCATGTAGCCATTGCCATGGTCCACGATCAGGATCATGCCGTAGCCGGTCATCCAGTCGGAGAACACCACGGTGCCATCGGCCACCGCGGTCACCGTGCTGCCGGCGGCGGCGCCGATCAGCACGCCGCTGCTGGTCCGCCCGTCAGGCAGCTTGCCGCCGTAGCGGGCCAGCAGGTTGCCCGACAGCGGCCAGCCCAGGCCACCGACCTTGGGCGCGGGTGCGGACGCAACCGCCGGCGGGGTCTTGCCCGGGCGCGGCGGCGGACGCGTGCCGCTGGCGGCGGCAGCGCGTTCGGCCTTTTCGGCTGCGGCCTTTTCTGCGGCGGCGCGGCGTGCGGCGGCTTTGCGTTCGGCCTCGGCGCGGGCGGCGGCCGCGCGCAGGTTGGCCAACAGCGTTTCCAGCGCCTTTGCATCCTGGCCGAGCGCCTTCTCGCGCTCGCTGCGATCCTTGAAGCGCTCGTCCAGGCTGGCCACGGTGGCCGCGCGGGTCTTGCGGTCGTCGGCCAGGGTGGCGGCCTGCTGCTTCTGCTGCTTGCGGGTGCCTTCCAGCGCCTGCTGCCGCTCCACGATCTGCGCTTCCACCGTTTCCAGTTCGGTCAGGTCGGTGGTGAGCGCGCCGATCCGACGCGCGCGTTCGCGCTGCAGGTAGCGGTGGTAGGCCAGGGTGCGGTTGGCGTCGGCCACCTTGTCCTGCGAGAGCAGAAGCTTCAACGGCGCGTTGTTGCCGATCCGGTACGCGGCACGCAACAGCGAGGCCAATTCCTGGCGCTGCGCCTGCAGGCCGGCCTGCAGTTCGCTGCGCCGCTGCTGCAGTTCCTGCAGGGCGCGGGTTTCGCGCTGCAGCGCAGTTTCGGTTTCGGCCAGGCCTCGGCTGGTGCGGGCCACTTTTTCGTCGGCTTCGCGCAGCTGGCGCGAGGCCTGGCCGCGCTGGCCTTCGAGGGTCTTGCGTTCCTGCGCCACGCCTTTCAGTTCGGTCCGCAGCTTCTGCAGCTTGCGTTCGGTTTCCTTGGGGTTCTGCGCCGCCACCGGTCCTGCGCCGAGGGTCGCCAGCACCAGGGCCGCCGACAGCGCCAGCGTCCACAGCGGGCCACGGCCCTGCCCGGTGGACGAATTGTTATGCCGGCGTGAGGAAAAGACGTTGTGGCGCAAGGGCTTTCCAGTGACTTCAGGCAGATGCGGATCGCAGCGCTGCATGGTGACATTCCTGCAGGCGGCCTGCCAGCCGCATACCGGACGACGCACCCATGAAACATCTCTCGCTCCCACTGCTGTTGGCCATGACCCTGTCCTGCGGGTCGGCATGGGCGGTGGATGACATCAGCAAGGTCAACGGCAACATCACCGCCGAGGCCGGCCAGGCCTATGGCGACCTTGAAACGGTCAATGGCGGCATCAAGGTGAGCAGCGGCGCCACCACCCGCAGCATCCAGACCGTCAATGGCGGCATCAAGGTCGAGGAAGGCGCCAGCACCGGCAGCGTGTCCACGGTCAACGGCGCGATCAAGCTGGGGCCGCGGGTCATGGCCAAGGGCAACCTCGAAACCGTCAACGGCAGCATCTTCGTCGACCGCGGCAGCCAGATCGACGGTGGCGTGGAAACCGTCAACGGCGGCATCGGGCTGGTCGAAACGCGGTTGAGCAACAGCATCAAGACCGTCAACGGGGACATTACCGTCGGCGTCGGCTCGCAGGTGGGCGGTGGCATCCATGTGGAGAAGCCGAGCTTCGGCATTTCGCTGAGCGCGCCGCGCAAGCCGCGGATCATCATCGGGCCGAAGGCGTCGGTGGCCGGTGAGCTGAACTTCGAGCGTGAGGTCGTGCTGTATGTGCACCGTACCGCGTCGATCGGCCCCGTGCATGGCGCCGAGCCCGTGCCGTTCGACACCGACACCGCGCCCGCCAATTGATACGCTTTCACCCGGTGCCCGCGCACCGGCCCTTTGTCACCAGGAATCGATGATGTCCCGCAAACTTCTGTTGTGCCTGGCCGCCACCGCCGCGCTGACCGCGTGCAAGGGCGAGACCACGGCCCCGGCCCCCGCGCCGGTGGCCGACACCGCACCGGCCGCTGCCGGCCACGCATTCTCCGCCGAGATCAACGCCGGCGATTTCGGCGAGCTGGTCAAGACCCTGTCGTCCGACGAGTTCGAAGGCCGCGCCCCGGGCAGCACCGGCGAAGAGCGCACGGTGAACTACATCCGCGACCAGATGCAGCGCATCGGGCTGCAGCCGGGCAACGGCGACAGCTGGTTCCAGGAGGTGGCGATGACCGAAACCACCGCTGACGAAAGCACCGTGCTGAAGCTGGACCAGGCCGGCAAGCAGCGCGACCTGAAGTTCGGCACCGACATGGTGATCGGCACCCGCAGTGGCCAGCAGGAAGTGAAGATCGACGGCAGCGAGCTGGTGTTCGTCGGCTACGGCGTGGATGCGCCGGAGCAGAAGTGGAACGACTACGCCGGCCAGGACTGGAAGGGCAAGACGGTCGTAATGTTCGTCAACGACCCGGGCTTCCATGCCAACGATGAGACGCTGTTCGACGGCAAGCGCATGACCTATTACGGGCGCTGGACCTACAAGTTCGAGGAAGCGGCGCGCAAGGGCGCGGCCGCCGCGCTGATCGTGCACGACACCGCCGGTGCGTCGTACGGCTGGGACGTGGTGAAGAATTCCTGGGCGGGCCCGCAGTACGACCTGCCGGCCAAGGACGATCCGGAGCCGCGCCTGCCCGCACAGGGCTGGCTGAGCGCGGACGCGGCACGCCAGCTGTTCGCCGACGCCGGGCTGGACCTGGATCAGGCCTACAAGGACGCCAACAAGCGTGGTTTCAAGCCGGTGCCACTGAAGGCCAAGCTGTCGCTCGACCTGAAGAGCACCATCGCCGAGAAGAAGTCGCGCAACGTGGTCGGCGTACTGCCGGGCACCAAGCATGCCGACGAAGCGGTCGTGTACATGGCGCACTGGGACCACCTGGGCAAGCATGAGGGCGAGCAGGGCGACAACATCTACAACGGTGCCATCGACAACGCCACCGGCGTAGCCGGCATCCTGGAGATCGCCGACGCGATGGCGCACGAGCAGCCGGCGCCGGAGCGTTCGGTGGTGTTCCTGGCGGTAACGCTGGAAGAATCGGGCCTGCTGGGTTCGAAGTACTACGTGAACCACCCGACCTTCCCGCTGGACAAGATTGCCGGCGTGATCAACATCGACGCGATGTCGGTGGCCGGCCGGGCCAAGGACCTGACCGTGACCGGTTTCGGCAGCTCGCAGCTGGAGGACATCCTCAAGCCGCTGGCCGCGGAGAAGGGTCGCACCCTGCACGGCGAGACCTCGGTGCAGAGCGGCTTCTACTTCCGTTCGGACCACTTCAACTTCGCCAAGGCCGGCGTGCCGGCACTGTATGCCGACGGCGGCGAAGACCTGCTGGACGGCGGCGTGGAAGCCGGCCGCAAGGTGGCAGAAGCCTACGGCCGCGACCGTTACCACGGTCCGAAGGACGAGTACGACGCCAGCACCTGGAAGCTGGACGGTACCGTGGAAGACCTGGAGCTGCTGCACGGCGTCGGTCGTGAGATCGCAATCGGCGGCCGGTGGCCGAACTGGTACGAGGGCAACCCGTTCAAGGCGGCCCGCGACGAGATGATGAAGGGCAAGGTCGATACGGCAACGCCCAAGCCTGCGGCGAAGTAAGCCGTATATGTCACTGAGGTTGAAAGAAAGCGGCGCCCTTCGGGGCGCCGTTTTTCTTGGGGACACTATTCAGGACGTTGAGCCTGTTGCGAATGTTCGGTCTAGGCGGCGTTGGCCGGCTGACCTGCCTGCGCTGGCACGTCAGCCGCCGCGGGTGCGTCAATCTCTGTTGGCCAACGTGTCCAACAGTACGGGTAATCGCCTACTTTTGTGGCCAGCCCGGCGCGAACAGGATTTTCGATCAGGTAGTTGGCCTGTTTCAGCAGGGACTGGTCTGATCGCACGCAGTGGTCATAGAAGCCCGATTGCCATACGGCGCTCTGACTCTTGAGATGAAGTTTGATAGCGCGGGAAGAGCGGGACTTGAACGCTTGAACGCAGCGGCTGATGTTCCCGTTGCCCAGTTGCATGAGCCAATGCACGTGGTCGGGCATGACAACCCAGGCGAGTGTCCGGGATCGCTGCTCGCGGTCTGAACAGCGCAGCGCTTCGATGACGCACTCAACGGTGGCATCGTTGGTAAAGATTCGCTCGCGACCTGCCACGGTCATGGTGAGCATGTAGTAGGCCCCTTGAAGGGAACGGCGGCCGATGAGGAGACGTGGGCTGGACATGCCGACAGCGTCGTCTTCCTGCTCGTTGATCAGTATCGGGAAACGATGCGATGTGCCGTCAGCCAACCCCGGTAGGGTCGCATCCCGATCGGCCGCCGAGGTGGTGACCGCGCCATTGAGGCATGACCTGTGATCGGAGGGATCGCCCTTCGATCAGCGTCAATGCGTCACCCTGCCGATCACCGTTATCGGCGGTCGTTTGGGAACCGACCCTACCGTTGGACAGACGGCGTAGGCGGTAGGGTCGCATCCCGATCGACCGCCGAGGTGGTGATCGCGTCATTGGGGCATGACCTGTGATCGGAGGGATCGCCCTTCGATCAGCGTCAATGCGTCACCCTGCCGATCACCGTTATCGGCGGTCGTTTGGGAACCGACCCTACCGTTGGACAGACAGCGTGGACGGTAGGGTCGCATCCCGATCGACCGCTGAGGTGGTGATCGCGTCATTGGGGCGTGACCTGTGATCGGAGGGATCGCCCTTCGATCAGGGTCCATGCGTCGCCCTGCTGATCACCGTTATCGGCGGTCGTTTGGGAACCGACCCTACCGTTGGACACTGATCGCGGGCGGTAGGGTCGCATCCCGATCGACCGCTGAGGTGGTGATCGCGTCATTGGGGCATGACCTGTGATCGGAGGGATCGCCCTTCGATCAGGGTAAATGCGTCACCCTGCCGATCACCGTTATCGGCGGTCGTTTGGGAACCGACCCTACCGTTGGACAGAGATCGTGGGCGGTGTTCACTGCCCGTCGAACACGCAAAGAAAAAACCCCGCTGCGTGAGCAGCGGGGTTTTGGGTGTAAACCCTGGCGATGACCTACTCTCGCATGGCTTGAGCCACACTACCATCGGCGCAGCTGCGTTTCACTTCCGAGTTCGGGATGGGATCGGGTGGTTCCACAGCGCTAATTTCACCAG
>NZ_JAAZUH010000004.1:300000-384858 GCF_013185915.1 Stenotrophomonas bentonitica
ACTGCGATCCTGGACGGGCTGAAGGCGGGCGACCGCGTGGTGGTGGAAGGCGCCGGGTTCCTCGGCGAGGGCGACCGCGTGCGCGTGGTGGCTGATGCCAAGGCAACCGCCAAATGAACATTTCTGCCTGGGCGATCAAGCGCCCGTTGCCTGCGCTGCTGATCTTCTTCGTGTTGTGCGTGGCCGGCCTGTGGGGCTTCTACCAGCTGCCGGTGGCGCGCTTCCCGGACATCGCCTTCCCGATGACCACGGTCACCGTGACCCAGCCGGGCGCTTCGCCCAGCCAGCTGGAAGCGGAAGTCACCCGCAAGGTGGAGGACTCGGTCGCCACGGTGAACAACGTCAAGCGCGTGATCTCCTCGGTCAGCGAAGGCGTGAGCACCACCACGATCGAGTTCCAGCTCGAGGCGGACCTGGCCACCGCGCTGGACGATACCCGTGACGCGGTCACCCGCATCCGCACCGACCTGCCGCAGGACATCCAGGAACCGGTGATTTCCAAGGTGGACATCGGCGGCTCGCTGATGACCTATGCGCTGGTCGCGCCGCATATGACGCCGGACGAAGCCAGCTGGTTCGTCGACCGCGACATTTCGCGCGCGATGTACGGCGTGCCGGGCGTGGCGCGGGTCACCCGCGTCGGCGGCGTGCAGCGCCAGGTACGCGTGGACCTGGACCCGAACGCGTTGATCGCGATGGGCATCACCGCCGGCGACGTCTCGCAGCAGCTGGCGCGCATCCAGGTCGAGCGTGCCGGTGGCAAGGCCGAGATCGAAGGCGCGCAGCAGACCATCCGCACGCTGGGTACGGTAGGCGACGCGCAGCAGCTGCGCGACTACTCCATTGCGCTGCCGGATGGCCGCGCGGTGCGCCTGTCGACGCTGGCCACGATCACCGATGCCGCAGCCGATCCCACCGAAGCCGCGCTGCTGGATGGCGAGAAGGTGGTGGCGTTCTCGATGTCGCGTACGCGCGGCTCCAGCGAAGTGAAGGTGGAAGCCGGCGTGCATGCGGCGCTGGACAAGATCAAGGCCGAACAACCGGGCATCGACTTCCGGCTGGTCACCACCGCCATCGATGAAACGCACCGCTCCTACGATTCGTCGATGACGATGCTGTGGGAAGGCGCGCTGCTGGCGCTGCTGGTGGTGTGGCTGTTCCTGCGCGACTGGCGCGCGACCTGGGTCTCCGCACTGGCACTGCCGCTGTCGATCATTCCCACGTTTGCGGTGATGTACTTCTTCGGCTTCACGCTGAACATCATCACCCTGCTGGCGTTGTCGGTGGTGGTCGGCATCCTGGTCGACGATGCCATCGTGGAAATCGAAAACATCGTGCGCCACCTGCGCATGGGCAAGCCACCGCTGGAAGCGGCGCGTGAAGCGGCCGGCGAGATCGGCAATGCCGTGATCGCCACCTCGCTGACCCTGGCGGCGGTGTTCGTGCCGGTGGCGTTCATGCCCGGCATTGCCGGCAAGTTCTTCCGCGAATTCGGTTGGACCGCGGCGACGGCGGTGCTGTTCTCGCTGCTGGTGGCGCGCCTGCTCACCCCGATGATGGCGGCGTACCTGCTCAAGCCGCATGGCGAGGAGAAGCCCGAATCGAAGTTGATGACCTGGTACCTGGGCTGGGTGGACAGGGCGCTCCGTTACCGTGGCCGCACGCTGTGGCTCGCTACCGGTCTGTTCGTGGCCTCGCTGGCGCTGGTGCCGCTGATCCCGGCCACCTTCATTCCGCAGTCCGATCTGGGTCGAAGCAATCTCAACCTTGAACTGCCGCCGGGCACCCGTCTGCAGGAAACCGTGGACGTGGCCGAGCGCGCCCGCGCGCTGCTCAAGGACATGCCCGAGCTGAAGCAGGTCTACACCGCCGTGGGCGCAGTGCTCGACCTGGGCGACCCCAGCGCTACCGGCGTGGGCGAGCCGCGCAAGGCCACCCTGATCCTCGACTGGGGCGTGGCCGATGACCGCGACCGCGACCAGCGCGCGTTGGAACGCGACGCGCGCGAGCGCCTGGCCAACCTGCCCGGCGTGCGCGTGAGCTACGTGAGTTCCGAGCCGGGCAACCTCCTGCAGCTGGTGCTCTCCGGCGACGACCCGCAGCGCCTGCAGGAGGCCTCCACCGCACTGGAGCGCGACCTGCGCAGCATCCAGGGACTGGGCAGCGTGACCTCCACCGCCTCGCTGCTGCGCCCGGAACTGCAGATCGTGCCGAATGCCGCGCGAGCGGCGGACCTGGGCGTGGCCACGCAGGACATCGCAGAAGCCGCGCGCATCGCCACGGCCGGTGACTACGAACAGCGCCTGGCCAAGCTCAACCTGCCGGATCGCCAGGTGCCGATCCGGGTGGGCTTCGCTGAAGCCGACCTCGCCAACCCGGCGCTGATCGGGCAGCTGCGCGTGCCCGGCCGCGATGGCCCGGTGCCGTTGGCGGCGGTGGCCGAGATCCGCCAGGGCAGTGGCCCGTCGCAGATCTCGCGCTACCAGCGCCAGCGCAACGTGACCCTCACTGCCGAGCTCAACGGCCGTCCGCTGGGCGATGTGATGACCGAAGTGCAGGCGCTGCCCAGCGTGAAGCAGTTGCCGCCGGGCGTGACCTTCCTCAACACCGGCGATGCCGAAGTGTTCGTGGAGCTGTTCATCGGTTTCATGCTGGCGATGGCGGCAGGGTTGATCTGCATCTACATGGTGCTGTTGCTGCTGTTCAACCACGCGCTGATGCCGGTGACCATCCTGGCGGCGGTACCGCTGTGCGCCGGCGGTGCGTTCGGTGCGCTGTTGATCACCCAGAACATGCTCTCGCTGCCGGCGTTGATCGGGTTGCTGATGCTGATTGGTATTGCCACCAAGAACTCGATCCTGCTGGTGGACTACGCGGTAATGGCCGAAGACGAGCAGGGCATGAGCCAGCATGACGCGCTGATTGATGCGTGCCGCAAGCGTGCGCAGCCGATCATCATGACCACCCTCGCCATGGGCGCGGGCATGATGCCGATCGCGTTGGGTTTCGCAGGCGATTCGAGCTTCCGCGCACCGATGGCGATTGCGGTGATCGGCGGGTTGATCACCTCCACGCTGCTCAGCCTGATCGTGATCCCGGCCGCGTTCACCGTGATGGACGACCTGGGCGAATGGATGTCCAAGAAGTTCCGCCACAAGTCCACGCACAAGACCGCGTAATCCGCGGTCGGTGTGGTGCAATGGTTTCGATCGGCACCGCGAGGACACACATGGCGTGTCACTACGCAGCGTGCCGACGCGGGTCGGCGAACATGTTCGTCACCCACGTAGCGACACGCCATGCGTGTCCCACGCAGCCCCAACCGATGCGGCCGCAACAGTCGGCCGCCATGCCGCCGGGCTTACCGCCCCGCGCGCTGGATCAACTTCCACCCATTGCCGGACGGATCGCGGAACCCCGCGTCCACCGTGCCGTAGCGCTCGGCCGGCTCCTGGTTGAACTCCACCCCGGCCGCAGACCAGCGCTCGTAGGTGGCCTTGCAGTCGTCCACGGTCATCACCAGCGGCGGCATCGCACCCTTGGCCACCAGCGCATTCAACGCCTGCGCCGTAGCCGCGTCATGCACCGGCGGGCCCGGGCGGAACAGGCCCAGCTGGAAGCCCGGCTGGTCCGGGTGCTGCACGGTCAGCCAGCGGTAGTCGCCGTTGCCGGCGTCGGTGTGGACGCTGAAACCCAGCTTGCCCACATAGAACGCCAATGCTTCTTCCTGGTCGCGCACATACACGCCTACCACTTCAATGCCCTGCTTCATGGAACCTCCGGTGTTGTGGGTGGTTCCTTTTTACGCCCCCCGCCGCCCGAGCGCTTCTCCGAAACTGAGGTATTGAGATCCGGCCGGCTGGCGGCGCGGGCAATGCACTCCGGAGCCTGCGCGGCAGTGCCCGGCAGCAGGCTGGCGCGCAGCTCGCCGGGGCTCTGCCCGGTGATGTCGCGGAAGATCCGTCCGAAGGTGCCCAGGCTGCTCCAGCCGGTCTGCAGCGCGATCTCGGTGATCGGCAGGTCGCTGTCGCGGCACAGCGCCACCGCGCGTTCGATGCGCCGGGTGAGCAGGTAGCGGTGCGGCGGCAGCCCGAACGCCTGCCGGAACTGCCGCGCGAAGTACGCCTCCGACACCGCACTGACCTGCGCCAGCCGCGCCACCGGCCACGCCTCGTGCGGGGCGCGGTCCATGTGGTCCTTGGCCCGCAGCAGCCGGCGCAGCAGTTCAGGGGTCTGGTTCATGCCGCCAAGGCTAGCGCGGTTTCAGTTCCGCGCCTTCATGGCTGGCGGCGGTCCAGGCGCGCAGCCCCATCACGGCCAGCCCGATGAACACCAGGTACAGGCCGGCGGTGACATCCAGCGACTTCACCAGGTACATGCCCACGTAGACAACATCGACCACGATCCACAGCCACCAGGTGGCCACGTGGCGGCGTGCCTGCCACCACTGCGCCACCAGGCTCAGCGCGGCCAGCATGGCGTCCAGCCAGGGCAGCGCGGCGTCGGTCCAGGTGTGCATGGCAAAGCCCAGCGCGATGCCGAACAGCACGCCCACGCCCAGGTCGCGCAGCAGCTGCGCGCGCGGCAGCGGCACGATCACGATCGCGCCGTCCTGTTCGGCATGCCGGTGCCAGCTCAGCCAGCCGTACAGCAGGAAGCCACCGAAGGCGACCTGCAGCAGGCTGTCCGAATACAGGCGCGCTTCGATGAACACCGTGGCGTACAGGCCCACCGCGA
This sequence comes from Stenotrophomonas bentonitica, assembly GCF_013185915.1. Classification (NCBI taxonomy): domain Bacteria; kingdom Pseudomonadati; phylum Pseudomonadota; class Gammaproteobacteria; order Lysobacterales; family Lysobacteraceae; genus Stenotrophomonas; species Stenotrophomonas bentonitica. Next base: position 304,738 of record NZ_JAAZUH010000004.1, read on the forward strand.
CCAGCCCCACCGGCCAGGCCAGCATGCGCCGCCCGGCCATCAGCCAGACGCCGAGCAGGCTGGCCACCACCGCCGACCATTCGAGCACGGCCGCGCTCATAGCCCGAACGTGACCGACAGGCGCGCCTGGCGCGGTGCACCCGGGAACAGGTAGTAGTCGCCGGCGGTGCTGCCGGTGTCGCGCCAGTAGAAGCGGTCGAACAGGTTGTCCACCGATAGGCTCCAGGTAACGGGGTGCTCGCGCAGCTGATGCTGGAAGCGTACGCCGGCGTCGAATACGGAATAGGAAGGCGCCTTCACGCTGCCGTCCACGGTGGCGGCATTGGACGAGGCGTAACGCCAGCCGCCACTCACCGCCAACCCTTCAACGAAGGGCAGGGCGTAGTCCACGTGCACGGCGGTGCGCACCTTGGGCACGTTCACCAGCTGCTGGCCGTCGTAGTACGCGGTGCCGGCATCGCGTGCGCGCGCCTGCAGCAGGCTGGCGCTGGCATTCACGGTAAGCCGTTCGGTGACCTGCCCGTTGGCGGTGAGTTCCAGCCCGGTGTGGGCCTGGGTGCCTTCCTGTACGAAGGTGAAGCCCGCTTCGCTGTCGTCCGGCTTGGCGTACTGGAACGGCTGGCTGATGCGGAACACTGCCGCACCCAGCATCAGGCCGTCGGCCGCGGCGTACTTGATGCCCACTTCGCGCTGGCGCGACTGCAGGGCCGGCAGGAAGGTGCTGCCGTTGCTGGTCCAGAACGGCGCTTCCTGGCCCAGCGAGAGGCCTTCCACATAGCTGGCGTACACGTTGACGCGCTCGCTGGCCTGCCAGATCAGCGCGGTCTGCGGCAGGAACTGCGACATGCGGCTGTGCCGCTCCGGAACGCCACGCTTGTCGTAGGCACGCTCGTCCAGGCGCACGTAGCGGCCACCGGCCAGCCACTGCCAGTTGTCGCCGAAGTGCATGCGGTCCAGTGCGAACACCGCGCGCTGCCAGCTGTCCAGGCGCCGTGCGGACGGGCCCGGCTGCAGCGGCGAGGGGTCGAACACCGGCACCTGCGCGTCGGCGATGTTGGCGGTGCCCACGTACTCGTTTACGTTCTGGCGCTTGTCCACGGTGCGGTGGAACGCGCTCAGCCCGAGCGAGAGTTCATGCCGCACCGAACCGGTGGCGAAGCGGCCGCGCAGTTCGCCGCGTGCTTCGTCGTTGACGCGGGTGTCGTCGGGGCTGCGGTAGTCGTAGATGTCGTAATCGCCATTGGGGGCGAAGTAGTTGCCCGGCACGCTGCCATCCGCACACCCGGCGGCGTAGTAGCAGCCATAGGCGAAGGCGACGTTGTCGTCGATCACCGAACGGCTGTGGCCGACCGCCACGCGCGACTGCCAGTCCGGCGTGAAATCATAGGTATGCAGTGCAGTGATGTTGGTGCTGGCGATGCCGACCGGCTGCTGCCACGGCTGGTGGCCGAGCATGCGGCTGCGGTCCACGCCACGCGGCAGCACGCTGCCGCCGAGCAGCTGGTAGCCGCTGGCCGAACGCTGTGCGCTGGTCTGGTAGTTGGCGTCCAGCTCCAGCTTGCCGCGCTCGCCGATCAGCCAGTCGGCCGCCACCGAATAGAAGTTGCGGCGGCCATCGGCGTGGTCGATGTAGGAGGCGGTGTCGTCCCAGGCGGCATTCACCCGCACGCCGAAGCGCGGGGTGATCCAGGTGCCAACGTCGGCGGCGACATAGCGCGAGCCTTCCTGGTCGGTGGCGAGGGTGACGTTGCGCACCTCGGCCGGGCGCTTGCCCACGTAGTTGATGATGCCGCCCGGCGCCATCACGCCGGCGGCCAGGCCGGCCTCGCCCTTGAGGATCTCCACCTGCTGCACGTTCTCCAGCGCCAGGCGCTGTTCGCCGGCGATGGACAGGCCGTTGAAGCGGTAGCCGGTGGCCGGGTCCAGCGCGAAACCGCGGATGGCGATGTTCTGGTAGTAGCCCACCGGTGCGTAGCTGTCGCCCAGCGAGGCATCGTGCCGCGCCACTTCAGACAGCGTGCGCACCTGCAGCTGGTCCAGCAGCGCACGGTCCAGCACGTTGACCGAGGCCGGGGTGTTCTTCCAGTCGGCATTGCCGAAGCTGCTGCCCGGCGCGGTGGTCGCGGCCGGTTTGTTGGCCTGCACGCGCACGCCGGCCAGGTCGGTGGGCGACCGTTCGGCGGCATGCAGGGGCAGGGCGGCGCAGAGGGCGGCGGTCAGCAGCGTGAGGCGGTAGCAGCGGTTCATTCGATTCGTCATCAGCCAGAGGAGACGAAGCGAAGGCACGCGCGCGCACCGGCCCGGAACGGGGGTGCGCCTGCTGCTCAAAGCTCCCTACGCCGGTGCAAACCGGATCAGGTTCCAAGGGACTCTCTCAGCCTGGCAGATCCAGGCACCCCCGCTTCGGTGGTCATTTTCACACCAATCGGCCGCCGTGGCGAGCCCGGCGGTTCAGGCGGCGGCGTGCAGGGTGTCCAGCAGGGCCCATCCGGCGTCGCTGGAGAACCAGTCGGCATGGCCGAGCAGGAAGGTGTGGTAGGCCACGTCAGCGTTCGCTGGGGAGCCGGTAACCCCTTGGAAATACTCGACTTCCGACAAGGCAAAGTCGAAATGCACCAGCGGCAGCAGGTCGGCCAGCAGGTGCACCTGGGCGGCGGACAGCGGGCGTACCTGGCGGTAGCCGGCCAGCAAAGCCAGGGCGATCTCCGCGTGGGCGACCGGGCCGCCGCCCGCGTCGTCCAGCCAGGCTACGGCGTTGCGTTCGATCGCGGTGGCCAGGTCGAACAGCGCGCTGGCCGGGGAGGCCAGGCCGAAGTCGAACACGGTGGCCACCGTCGCGTCTGGACCGTGGCCGTGCCAGAGCAGGTTGGAGACATGCCAGTCGTTGTGGCCCCACAGCACCGGCTCGTGCTGCAGGTGCTCGCCGAGCGCCGTATGCCACGGCAGCACGGCGCGCTGCAGGTCGTGTTCCCACGGCTGCCGCGAAAGGTAATCGGCCAGCGCCGGCCGGGTCGGCAGTTCACTGCGCAGCACTGCCAGCGGATCGCGTGCGCGGATCAGGTCGTCGCGCGCCACCAGCAGGTGGGTGCTGCGCTGGGGTGCATGGTATTCACTGGCCGCCAGGTGCAGGCGCGCCAGCATGGCGCCGGCCGCGTGCGCATGCGCGGGGTCGTGCGGCGGTGTCCACGACGGCGTGTCGCGATACAGGTCGTGGCCGTCGCCCTGCGCATGCAGTTCGTAGGTCCAGCTGTCGCGTTCGAGCGCACTGGCGCCGTCGTGCGTGTGCAGCACCTGCACCACCGGCAGCCCGGCAGCGGCCAGGTGCGCGATGAAGCGATGTTCTTCGCCCAGCAGTGCGGCGGTGCGCACGCTGGCGTGGTGGCGTTTGAGGAAGCAACGCTGCGCGCCACACTGCACCAGCGCCGCGGCGGAAAACGGTCGTGGGCTGTGCCAGAGCACCTCGCACGCGCCTTCCAGCGCAGGGTAGTGCCCGCGCAGCCACGCCAGTTCGGTGTCATTGATCGCGGGCCAGTCGGCGGCTACCTGGTCGTTGTCCAGGCCCTGTACGTGGTGGTGGTCGTGCATCACGCGTTGAGCAATCGCCTAGAGCTTGTTGTCGCGCATGAAGTCGAACAGTTCCGCATCGCTGCGCAGTCCGAGCTTGAGCATGGCATCGCCCTTCTGGCGGCTGATGGTGCTCATGCTCTTGTGCAGCTTCTGCGCGATCGCCTTGACGGTGAGGCCACTGCTGAGCAGGCGCAGCACTTCCACTTCGCGTGGCGACAGCACGCGCGTGCGGTCGTCGCCGATGGCTTGGGTGCCGACCCGGTCGATGACTTCGCGGAGCTTGCGGCTGACATACGGCTGGCCGCGCGACACCGCCTGGATCGCCAGCGGCAACTCGTCCACCAGCGAGCCTTTGTCGAACAGACCGAGTACGCCGCTCTGGGCAACCATGCGCAGGATCGCGATGTTCTCGGTCACGCTCATCTGCAGCACGCGCAGGTCGGGATAGAGGCGCCGGATCTTCTCGATCATGCCAATTCCGTCAGCCTTGTCGGAGGTCGGCATCGAGTAATCGGTGATCAGCAGGTCGCACTCGTGCTCGGCCAGCGCGGCAAACAGTTCCTCCACGGTGGCGGCTTCCGCGACTACGGTGCCCACGCCGCTGGATTCGATTACCGATCTGGCGCCGAGCCGAACCACCTGGTGGTCGTCAGCGATGATTATGCGCAGGGTCATGGACTAGTATTGCCTTGAAGGCAGCGGCCCCAACGGGGCACGTCGCGTGGGCGGATCACTCCTGGGAGAACAGACAGCATGCGTACCTCGCTTGTTCGCTGGCTGGTCGTGCTGTGGCTGGGTTGGGCGCTGGGCGGTGCGGTCGCCGTCGCGGCGCCTGCTCCTGCCCCTTCGCTCTCACCGCGCCAGGCCGACTGGATCGAACGGAACCCTACCATCCTTTTGGGCTTGTACAACAGCGGATGGCCACCATTCGAAATGATGCAGAACGGCCGACCCGACGGGCTTGGCTATGACTACCTGATGCTGTTGACCCGGCAGCTGGGTGTGCAGGTGAAGGTGCGGGTATACCGGGACTGGGCCGCCGTGCTGGATGCGGCATGCCGGGGGGAGGTCGACGTGGTGATGAACATCACCCTGACCCCCGACCGGACCCGCTGCATGGTTTACACGGGGTCCTATGCCGACGCCCCGCTGGCGCTGGTCGGCCGGGTCGGCGACACCCGTACCTCGACCGACCCCGACCTGGCCGGGCTGCGGGTGGTGACCGAGCAGGAATTCCTGACCAGCGGCTCGGTCCGGGCCCGCTTCCCGGCCGCCCAACAGGTGACCGCGGCCAATACCCGGGCGGCCCTGTCCATGGTGGCCAGGGGCGATGCCGACGTGTACATCGGCAACGCGCACGTGGCCAGCACCCTGATCCGGCAGGATGGGATCGACGGAATTGCCCTGCTGCGGCCCAGCGACCTGCCGCCCGAGCGGCTGCACTTCGGGGTACCCAACGCGCGCCAGCCGCTGGCCGAAGCGCTGGACAGCGCCCTTTCCACGGTTACCGCAGCCCAGCGCGAAGCCCTGTACAAGCGCTGGCTGCCGCCGCTGCAGTGGTCCTCGCAGTCGCGCCTGATCCTCGGCGAAGCCGAGCGCAGGGTGCTGGCCACGCCGCTGCGCATGGGCTATGCGCCCACCGGTGCGCCGCTGTCGTTCATCGACGCGGCCGGCGAGCCCAGCGGCGTGGCCGGCGACTACCTGCGCCAGCTGCGCATGGTGGGCGCGCAGTTGAACCGGGTGCCGGCGCACGACTGGTTCGAGGTGCGCGAACAGATGCGCCGGGGCGATGTGGACGTGGTGATGGGCATGCCCAACGACGCCCATTACCTGGGCGACGACTGGGTGTTCAGCCAACCCTTCATCAGCGTGCCCAACGTGATCGTCACCCCCAACAACAGCCGCTCGGTGCTGGGCCTGGGCGACCTGGACGGGCGCAGCATCCTGCTTTCGGATCCCGAGCGCCTGCGCGGTTACATCCTGCAGTACGCCCCCAAGGCGCGGATCGTGCCGGCGCGCAGCGTGGACCAGGCATTGTCGCGATTGGCCAACGGGGATGCCGACGCCTATGTCGGTAACCTCGCGATGGTCGACCGGGTGGTGCGCGAGGTATACCCGGCCAAGCTGCATGTGGCGGCGCCGGCCGGTTTCAGCGATCAGCTCTCGCTGGCGGTGAAACGCCAGTACGCGCCGCTGGCCACCACCTTCGACCGCGTGCTGGCCAACATCACCCCACGCGAACAGGCGGCGATCCGTGGCGACTGGCTGCTGGCCGAATACCGCACCGGGCTGGACTGGCGTTCGGTGGCGCGCTGGGCAGTACCGCTGTCGCTGGTGCTGCTCACCGGCATTGTGGTGCATGGGTGGGGCTACTGGCGCCTGCGCCGCGAAGTGAGCATGCGGCGGCGATTGGAACAGCGGCTGGTGGAAGTGACCGACAACCTGCCGGCGATCGTCTACCAGGCACGCCGCGACAGCGACGGCCGGGTCACCTTCCCGTACATCACCGGCGACCTGCAATCGATGTTCGGGGTGAGTACCCAGGAGGTCATTGCCGATGAAACCCGCCTGGCCGACAAGATCGACCCGCGCGACCGCGAGGCGGTGCACGCGGCGCTGATCGAAGCCGCGCGTGACTTCTCCGCACTGGACCTGGAGTTCCGCACCAGTCCGCACGGGGTGGTGCGCTGGGTGCGCACGCGCGCGCTGCCGTATGCGGCCGCCGACGGCGCGGTGCTGTGGAGCGGGTACTGGGTGGACGTGACCGAAGCGCGCGCACAGGCCGACGCATTGGCGGCGGCCAAGTCCGATGCCGAACGCGCCACGGCGGCCAAGTCGAATTTCCTGGCCACCATGAGCCACGAGATCCGCACGCCGATGAGCGGGGTGCTGGGCATGGTGGAGGCGCTCTCGCACACCGGGCTGGACGGCGAACAGCGGCGCATCATCAGCGTGATCGAAGACTCGGCGCAGATGCTGCGGCAGATCCTGGACGACATCCTCGACTATTCGCGCATCGAAGCTGGTGCGCTGCCGCTGGAACCACAGCCTGTGGCGCTGCGCACGTTGCTGGACAACGTGCAGCAGCTGTTGTCGCCACAGGCCTCCAGCAAAGGCTTGTCGCTGAGCCTGGAGGTCGACCCGGCGGTGGCTCCGCAGCACCTGGGCGACGGCATGCGCCTGCGCCAGATCGTGTTCAACCTGCTCAGCAATGCGATCAAGTTCACCAACGAAGGGTCGGTCAGCATCGTGCTGTCGGTGGAGCGCGCCGACGACATCGCGCAGACCCTGCGCCTGGCGGTGATCGACACCGGCATCGGCATTTCAGCGGAGCAGCGCGAGCGGCTGTTCAAGCCGTTCGCGCAGGCCGATGTGGCCATTACCCGTCATTACGGCGGCACCGGGCTTGGCCTGAGCATCTGCCAGCGGCTGGTGGGGCTGATGCGCGGGAAGCTGGAGATGCAGAGCGAACCGGGCAAGGGCACCCGCGTGGACGTGGTGGTGAGCCTGCCGCTGGTGCCGGCCGACGCGGTGGCGCGCGATGACCAGCGCGCCGGCGGCGAGGTGGAGCCGCTGCCGGCGGGCCAGGCGCGGCGGCGCGTGCTGGTGGTGGAAGACCACCCCACCAACCAGGCGCTGATGCGCTGGCGCCTGCAGCAGCTGGGCCTGCAGCACGAGGTGGCGGTGGATGGCGAGGCGGCGCTGGCGCTGCTGGATGAGGCGCACTTCGACCTGGTGATCACCGATTGCCGCATGCCGGTGATGGACGGCTACACGCTGACCCGGCACATCCGCGAGCGCGAACGCGGCAGCGGCCAGCGCATGCCGGTGCTGGCGCTGACCGCCAGCGCGCTGGTGGAAGACGTGCAGCGCTGCCGCGAAGCGGGCATGGACGACCTGTTGGCCAAGCCAGTGGCGCTGGCGACGTTGCGCCAGGCATTGCGCCGCTGGCTGCCCTCCGACGAAGGCGATGCCGCGCCGGAACCGGAGCTGCCGCTGGCGGCGGCGGTACCGGCGGCGCCGCCGACGCGTGCGGCGATCGTGCGCCGGTTCGGGTCCGAGCACGTGGCGACGGTGCTGATCGACAGCATGCGCCAGGCCACGATCGATGACCTGGAGCGTGGCCAGGAAGCGCGCGCGCAGGATGACGTCAATACGGCGGTGGAAGTCCTGCACCGCATCGTCGGCGGGCTCGGCACGCTGGGTGCCGAGTCGCTGGCCGAGCAGGCGCGCGCGTTGATGCAGCAGATTCCGGAGCAGGGGATTGCGGCGAGCGCCGGGGGGATTGATGCGTTTGAACGGGCGCTGCAGGAGTATCTGGATAGTCTTTGACACGCCTGGTGCATGACACGCATGGCGCTTGACACGCATGGCGTGTCACTACGCGTAGCGGCACGCCATGCGTGTCCCACGCAATGCGTGATCACCGCTGCTGCGTCAGATACTCGATGACCAACCTGCGCCGCTCCGGATCCACCGTGGAATTCACCATCCGTGATCCGGGCACCACGGCCGACGGCGACCGCAGGAACGCGTCCAGGGTCTGCTCGGTCCAGACCAGGTCGGCCTTCTGCATCGCCGGCGAATACGGGTAGTTGCCCACGCTGCCGGCGCGACGCCCGACCACCCCATGCAGGTTCGGCCCGAAACGGTGCACGCCACCGGCATTGACCGTGTGGCAGCCACCGCAGATCGCGAACGCGCGCTGCAGGTCCTGCTGGTGGCGCTGCTCGGGCGTGGCCGGGGTGCGCGCGCACGCGCCCAGCAGCAGGCAGCACCCCAACAGACCGACCAGCAGCACCCGCATCGACGTGTTACATCCCCGAGTAGTTCGGGCCGCCGCCACCCTGCGGGGTGACCCACACGATGTTCTGGGTCGGGTCCTTGATGTCGCAGGTCTTGCAGTGCACGCAGTTCTGCGCGTTGATCTGCAGCTGTTCCTGGCCTTTGCCACCGACGAACTCGTACACCCCGGCCGGGCAGTAACGCGCTTCCGGGCCGGCGTATTCGGACAGGTTGATCCGCACCGGCACGCTGGCATCCTTCAGCGTGAGGTGCGACGGCTGGTCTTCTTCGTGGTTGGTGCTGCTCAGGAACACCGAGCTCAGCCGGTCGAAGGTGAGCACGTTGTCCGGCTTGGGGTAGGCGATCTTCGTGTGCTGCGACGCCGGCTCCAGGCACGCGTGGTCCGGCGTGCTGTGGCGCAGGGTCCACGGCGGGTTGCGGATGCCCAGCTTGGGCAGCAGCCACTGTTCGATGCCGGTCATCAGGGTCGCGACGTTGCGGCCCTTCTTGAACCACTGCTTGAAGTTCTTCGACTGCTTCAGCTCATCGTTCAACCAGCTGCTTTCGAACGCGGCCGGGTAGGCGCTGAGTTCGTCGCGCTGGCGATCTGCAACCAGCGCATCGAACGCGGCGTCGGCGGCGAGCATGCCGGTCTTGATCGCGGCGTGGCTGCCCTTGATGCGGCTGGCGTTGAGGTAACCGGCTTCGCAGCCGACCAGCGCGCCGCCCGGGAACACGGTCTTGGGCAGCGACAGCAGGCCACCGGCGGTGATCGCACGTGCGCCGTAGCCGATGCGCTTGCCGCCTTCCAGGTGCTTGCGGATGGACGGGTGCGTCTTGAAGCGCTGGAACTCCTCGAACGGGCTCATCCACGGGTTGCGGTAGTCCAGCCCGACCACGAAGCCCACTGCGACCTTGCCGCCGTCGGCGTGGTACAGGAACGAGCCGCCGTAGGTGTCGCTGTCCAGCGGCCAGCCGGCGGTGTGCACCACCAGGCCCGGTTCATGCTTGGCCGGATCGATCTGCCACAGTTCCTTGATGCCGATGCCGTAGGCCTGCGGGTCCTTGCCGGCGTCCAGCTGGAAGCGGGCGATCAGCTGGCGGCCGAGGTGGCCGCGCGAGCCTTCGGCGAAGACCGTGTACTTGGCGTGCAGTTCCATGCCGCGTTCGAAATTGGGGCCGTGCGAGCCGTCCTTGCGGATGCCCATGTCGCCGGTGGCCACGCCCATCACCGCGCCGTTTTCGTCGTACAGCACTTCGGCGGCGGCAAAACCGGGGAAGATCGCCACTTCCAGCGCTTCGGCCTGCTGCGCCAGCCAGCGGGTGACCTCGCCGAGGCTGATGATGTAGTTGCCTTCGTTGTGGAAGCACTCCGGCAGCAGCGCATGCGGGGTGCTGCGCGCGCCGTCTTCGGACAGGAACAGGAACTCGTCGCGGGTGACCTTCTGCTTCAGCGGCGCGCCGCGTTCGGCCCAGTCCGGGAACAGTTCGGTCAGCGCACGGGTGTCCATGATCGCGCCGGACAGGATGTGGGCGCCGGGTTCGGAGCCCTTTTCCAGCACGCATACCGACAGCTCGCGGCCGGCTTCGATGGCGCGCTGGCGCAGGCGGATCGCGGTGGCCAGGCCGGCCGGGCCGGCCCCGACGACAACCACGTCGAACTCCATGGCTTCACGCGGGGGCAGGGCAGTGGTCTCTTCGCTCATGGTGATGCGTAACTCGTGGGTAGTGCCGTCCCGGCCAGAGCCGGCGGCGGTTGCCTGGGAATCGCGCGCGACAGGTCACTGCGCAACTGCTGGATCAGGCCATCAGGGTACCGGTAGGAGCTGTTTAAGGCGAGATCGCCGACGTTCACGCGCGATGGTGCAACGCAGCATGTTGGCGCAGTCCAGGACCGTAGTGCCGGCCGCTGGCCGGCTCCAGGCGACACCCGGCACCACGAGGAGCCGGCCGGCGGCCGGCACTACGCGCTGAAGGACGCGTGGTAGGTGACCTCCGCATCCGGCCACTCGCCCCGCAGCAACCGCGCCTGGAAGTACTCCGCAGGCACCCCGGCCAGACGCAGGCGCGGCTCTGCGTGGAAGCCGAAACGGCCGTAGTACGTGGGGTCGCCCAATAACACGCACCCGGCCGCGCCCATTGCCTCAAGCGCCTCCATCGCCGCCTGCATCAATGCCGCGCCCACTCCCTGCCCCTGCCTCTCCGGCGCCACCGAGATCGGCCCCAGCCCATACCAGCCTTCGCTGCCATCGCTCAGCTGCACCGGTGAAAGCGCCACGTGCCCGACGATGCTGCCCGCGTCTTCCGCCACCAGCGACACCGCCAGCGCGCCGGCATCGCGCAGCGCGTCGACGATGTGCTGTTCGGTGTGGCTGCTGTGCGGGGCGTGTTCGAACGCGTCGCGGGTGAGGGCGTGGATCGCGTTGGCGTCGCCGGGACGCTCGCTGCGGATCTGCATGTGCAGGCCTCCTGTAAACGTTCATGGTAGTGCCGGCCGCTGGCCGGCTCCACGTACCGCCGGCAACACCAGGAGCCGGCCAGCGGCCGGCACTACCGGGCTGGTGTCACAATGGGGGCCCTGTTGCCGCCTGCGATGTCGCTGCCCATGGCCCTCAATCCGTACGATCTGTTCGATGTCCGCTCGCTGCTCAGCGAGGAGGAACGCGCCGTGCAGGCCAGCGTGGCGCGCTTCACCGACGAAAAGGTGCTGCCGATCATCGGCGACGCCTTCGACCAGGGCCGCTTCCCGGATGAACTGATCCCGGAGATCGCGTCGCTGGGCCTGCTTGGCTCCAGCCTGCCCGAGCAGTACGGCGGCGGCGGTTTGAACGCGGTGAGCTACGGCCTGATCTGCCAGGAACTGGAACGCGGCGACTCGGGCCTGCGCAGCTTCGTTTCGGTACAGAGCTCGCTGTGCATGTACCCCATCTTCGCCTACGGCAGCGAAGAACAGCGCCTGCGCTGGCTGCCGGACATGGCCGCCGGCCGGGTGATCGGCTGCTTCGGCCTGACCGAGGCGCACGGCGGTTCGGACCCGGCCGCGATGAAGACGCGCGCGGTGAAGGACGGCGGCGACTGGCTGATCAACGGCAGCAAGATGTGGATCACCAGTGGCCCGGTGGCCGACATCGCCATCGTCTGGGCGCATACCGAAGACGGTATCCAGGGCTTCGTGCTGGAGAAGGGCATTCCCGGCTTCACCACCCAGGAGATCAAGCACAAGATGAGCCTGCGCGCCTCGCTGACCGGCGCGCTGTTCTTCGACAACGTGCGCGTGCCCGAGCGCAACCGCCTGCCGAACGTGCAGGGACTGAAGGGGCCGCTGGGCTGCCTCAACCAGGCCCGTTACGGGATCAGCTGGGGGCCGATCGGCGCGGCGGTGGCCTGCCTTGACGAAGCGCTGGGCTATACCAAGGAACGCGTGCTGTTCGGGCGCCCGGTGGCGGCCACGCAGAGCGCGCAGATCAAGCTGGCCGACATGGCCCGGCGCATCACCACCGCGCAGCTGCTGTCGCTGCAGCTGGGGCGGTTGAAGGATGCGGGGCAGCTGCAGCCGCAGCAGGTCAGCCTGGCCAAGTGGAACAACTGCCGGATGGCGATCGACATCGCGCGCGAGTGCCGGGATCTGCTGGGCGGCGCGGGCATCACCACCGAGCACGTGGCGATCCGGCATGCGTTGAACCTGGAGTCGGTGATCACCTATGAGGGCACCGAGACCGTGCACCAGCTGGTGATCGGGCGCGAGCTTACGGGCATCAACGCGTTCTAGGCGATCAAGCGCCGCCAACAAACCCGTTCTGTCGCCAGGCCTCAAACATCACCACGGCCACGGTGTTGGACAAATTCAAACTGCGGTTGTCAGGCTGCATCGGCAACCTCAAGCGCCGCCCGTCGGGCAGCGCGTCCAGCACGTCCTGCGGCAGGCCGCGGGTTTCCGGGCCGAACAGGAAGGCGTCGCCGTCTTCGAACTGCTGGGTGTCATAACGCACGCTGCCGCGGGTGCTCAGGGCGAACAGGCGCTTGGGCGCGATGGCCTGCAGGAAGGTGTCCAGGTCTGGATGCACCTGCAGTCGGGCGTATTCGTGGTAATCCAGCCCGGCGCGCTTGAGCTGCTTGTCGCTCAGGTCGAAACCGAGCGGCTCGATCAGGTGCAGTCGCGCGCCGGTGTTGGCGCAGAGCCGGATCACATTGCCGGTATTCGGGGGAATTTCCGGCTGGAACAACACAACATGGAACGTCGGGGTGGCGGTCATTCGTACATGTTACGCCGCCAATCCCCGATTACGGACGGACCAGCACCGAGGCGGTTTCGACCGCGAAGGCCTGCAGGTCGTTCGGCGACGGACGCACCTGCAGGGTCGGCAGGTTGATGATCACGTCGCGGGCCAGCACGCCGGCGGCAGAAGCCAGGGCACCCATGTAGTCCGTGCTGCGATCGGCCTGTTCGGCGGCCAGCGCTTCGCGCTGTTCGGCGGTCGGGCGGACTTCAACGGCGGCCAGGGTGGTGACGCGGCGGCTGTCGGCCAGTTCGGCGCGGTATTCGGCAACCTGGCCGGCGGTCGGACGCACTTCCACCAGCGCCAGGGTCGGGATGCTGCTGGTGCGCTCGACTTCGGCCTGGGCCAGCTGGTCGGCGGAGGGACGGACCTGCACGGTCTGCAGGGTGGTGATGGCGGAAGCGGCATGCACGTTCGAAACAAACGCGGAGCCGGCAGCGAGGGCGATGGCGATTGCGATGGTCTTGGTGTTCATGACGGGGCCTGTTTAGTGTTGGTGAGCAGTGGTGTGGTAGTAAGGTAGTACACCGAATCTGGGGATGCAAGAACAATTTCAAGATTCCGTGTTTTGTTCAGCGATCAGTCATGTTCCGTTTGATCGCGTCCTTTCCGCACGTAGACCAATGCAGGCATCGTGCCAACTTTTAATCATTGATTTAAAAGGGTTTTATGGGTGTTCCAGAGTGTCCGCTGTCCGGACACCTGTCCGATCCCGCCCTGGGAAACTGTCCGGACAACGGTTCAGCCAGCCGCACACCCCGCCGCCGGGGTACCGGAACGGCGCGGAAAGTTCCCCTGCAAAGGCAATGACTGTTGGCCGATGCCTCAACCCGCCGTCCCGGGCTAGCATCCCCCTTCACTTTCATGACCAAGGACCCGGAATGACCGCCCAACTTCGACCGCGTGCCGCACTGCTGGCTGTTGCGCTTTCCGCCGCACTGGGCAGCCTTGCCCCGGCACCGCTGATGGCCAAGCCGGCCCAGGTCGCCAAGGTCGACATTCCGTTCGAAGAGTTCACCCTGCCCAACGGCCTGCGCGTGGTGGTGCACACCGACCGCAAGGCCCCGATCGTGGCGGTGAACATCTGGTACCACGTGGGCAGCAAGGACGAACCGGCCGGCCGCACCGGCTTCGCGCACCTGTTCGAACACCTGATGTTCCAGGGCAGCGAAAACCACGCCGGCGAATACTTCGAACCGTTCAAGCAGGTCGGCGTGACCGGCCAGAACGGCACCACCAACACCGACCGCACCAACTACTTCGAGAACGTGCCCACCACCGCGCTGGACATGGCGCTGTGGATGGAGTCCGACCGCATGGGCCACCTGCTCGGCGCGATCGACCAGGCCGCGCTCGACGAACAGCGCGGCGTTGTCCAGAACGAAAAGCGCCAGGGCGAGAACCAGCCCTATGGCCAGGTGTGGGACAAGCTCAGCCGTTCGATGTACCCCGAGGGCCACCCGTACCACCACGGCGTGATCGGCTCGATGAACGACCTCAACGCGGCCTCGCTGGAAGACGTCAAGAACTGGTTCCGCACCTGGTACGGCCCGAACAACGCGGTGCTGGTGCTGGCCGGCGACATCGACGTGGCCACCGCGAAGGAAAAGGTCGCGCGCTATTTCGGCGACATCCCGGCCGGTCCGAGCATGGCCCAGCCCAAGGTCAACGTGGCCAAGCGTGAGAAGTCCACCCGCGAGACCATGACCGACAAGGTGCCGCAGGCGCGCATCTATCGCGTGTGGAACGTTGCCCAGACCGGCACCCCCGACATCGACCAGCTGCAGCTGTTCGCGCAGGTGCTGGGCGGGGCCAAGTCCTCGCGCCTGGACCAGCGCCTGCTGCACCAGGACAAGCTGGTGGACAACATCAGCGCCGGTGCCTACACCTCGCAGCTCGGCTCGAACTTCGTGATCATGGCCACGGTGAAGCAGGGCGTGGACCCAGCCAAAGTCGAAGCGATCATCGACGAGGAAGTGCGCCGCCTGGTAGCCGACGGCCCCACTGCCGATGAACTGAGCCGCGGCAAGACCGCATTCCGCGCCGGCTTCATCCGTGGCATCGAGCGCATCGGCGGGTTCGGCGGCAAGGCCGACGCGCTGGCCGAATGCGCCGTGTTCGAAGGCGACCCGGGCTGCTTCCGCCAATCGTTGGCCAACATCGACGCAGCCAGCGCGGCCGACGTGCGCGCCGCCGGCGCCAAGTGGCTGGGCGCGGGCGACCACACCCTGGTGGTGGAACCGGGCGCGCGCGTGGCGCTGCCGGAACTGCCCTCGGCCACCCCGAAGCCGTTCACCGTGCCGGCCGTGGACCCGAAGTTCACCAGCACCGCCAGCCAGGTCGACCGCAGCACCGGCGTGCCGCAGACCAAGACCTTCCCGGAACTGAAGTTCCCGCAGCTGCACCGCGCCACGCTGAAGAACGGCACCCAGGTGATCCTGGCCGAACGCCACGACATTCCGGTGGTGCAGTTCAGCTATGAATTCCCCGGTGGCTTCACCGCCGACCAGGGCCGCAAGTCCGGCACCGCCAACTTCACCATGGACCTGATGGGCGAGGGCGCCGGCAAGCTGGGCGCACTGCCGTTCGCCGACGCGGCCGATGCGCTGGGCGCCAACCTGGGCGCCTCGGCGTCGCTGGACAGCGCCAGCGTGTACCTCTCGGCGCTGAAGGAAAACCTGGCGCCGTCGCTGGCCCTGTATGCCGACATGCTGCGCGCGCCGCGCTTCGACCAGAGCGAGATCGACCGGGTCAAGGCGACCTGGATCGCCGGCATCCAGCAGGAGAAGGTCAATCCCAGCGCCGCCGCCATGCGCGTGCTGCCGCCGCTGCTGTACGGCGCCGGCCACCCGTACGCCATTCCGTTCACCGGCAGCGGCAATGAAGCCGACATCCAGTCGCTCACCCGCGAAGACCTGGTCGACTTCCACCGCGACGCGCTGCGTCCGGAGCAGGGCACCCTGATCGTGGTGGGCGACACCACCCTGAAGGAAATCGTGCCGCTGCTGGAGCGCCAGTTCGGCAACTGGAAGAGCACTGGCCCCGCCCCGCAGCTCAAGCCGCTGGTCGATGTGGCCCGCCCGGCCAAGGCCCGCGTGTACCTGATCGACCAGCCCGGCGCGGTGCAGGCCAACCTGTACGCCGGCCAGGTGGTGCCCTCCACCATGGACCCGGGCGCGACCCGCTTCGACATCGCCAACGGCGTGCTCGGCGGCGACTTCACCTCGCGCCTGAACATGAACCTGCGCGAGGAGAAGCACTGGTCCTACGGCGCCCGCACCATGGCCAGCAGCACCCTGGGCCAGCGCCCGTGGATGGGCATGGCGCCGGTGCAGATCGACAAGACCGCCGATGCGATGAAGGAAATGCAGAAGGAGATCGCCGACTTCGCCTCTGGCGCCGAAGCGATCACCCCGGCGGAAGTGACCCGCATCCGCAACATCCAGAACCTGAGCCTGCCGGGCGCCTATGAGACCGCCAACGCGGTGATGGGCACCATCAGCGGCATCGTCCGCTACCAGCGCCCGGACGACTACGTGTTCAAGCGCAAGGCCGAGATCGAGGCGATGACCCCGGCCCAGGTGCAGCAGGCTGCCGCCACCCTGGATCCGAAGACCCTGACCTGGGTGGTGGTGGGCGACCTGAAGCAGACCGAAGCCCCGGTGCGCGCGCTGAACCTGGGCGAGGTGGTGGTGATCGACGCCGACGGGAAGCCGGTGAAGTAACGCCGGTTGGGGTGATTTCGGGTTTTTCTAAACGCCGGTAGGGATGTTGCGACCGGCGTTTTTGTTGGCTTCGGACCCTTGCGCCGCGCTCCGCGCGGTGCCCGGCTGGGGCCGGGCGCTACGAATTGCTACGGGGTGGTTGGGATCTGGATAAACCAACCCGGGGTCCGGACATCGATCCCCATCCACCCCACATTCATTCCGTTCAGGCAAACTCCGTTGCATGACCTTGCCGAGCCTTCACACCATGCGCATTCTGCTTATTTCTGCCCTCGTCCTTGCGACCTCCGCCTGCACCTGGGTGCCGATCGAACCGGTGGGCAAGGCGGTGCGGGTGCTGCCGGCCGGGCCGGTGCCGACCGGCTGCATCGACAAGGGCGAGGTGGTGGTGACCGTGAAGAGCAAGGTCGGCTTCTACAACCGCAACCCGCTGCGCGTGCAGGAAGAGCTGGAAACCCTGGCCCGCAACGAGGCCCCCAGCGCCTCGGCCAACGCCGTCCAGGCCTCCGGCCTGCCGGCCGACGGCAGCCAGCGTTTCAAGGCGTTCCAGTGCCCGCCGCGCTGAACGGCTCATCGTCCCGCGCCACCATACGCCTGAAGCTGAATTCGTAAAGGTGCGGTGAAGGCCCGGGGGGCTTACAATAGCGCCCCCTTTGCCTGAGCCTTGGCGCTAACTGATGCTCTTCAAGAATGTATCGATCGCCGGCCTGGCGCACATCGACGCGCCGCATACGCTGACGTCGAAGGAAATCAACGAACGCCTGCAGCCGACGCTGGACCGCCTGGGTATCCGCACCGACGTGCTCGGTGATATCGCCGGCATCCACGCCCGTCGCCTGTGGGACGCGGACATGCTCGCCTCCGACGCCGCTACCCTGGCCGCCCGCAAGGCGCTGGAAGACGCCGGCATCGGCGCCGACAAGATCGGCCTGCTGGTCAACACCTCGGTCAGCCGTGACTACCTGGAGCCGTCCACCGCGTCCATCGTCTCGGGCAACCTGGGCGTCAGTGACGAGTGCATGACCTTCGACGTCGCCAATGCCTGCCTGGCCTTCATCAACGGCATGGACATCGCCGCCCGCATGCTGGAACGCGGCGACATCGACTACGCCCTGATCGTCGATGGCGAAACCGCCAACCTGGTGTACGAGAAGACCCTCGAGCGCATGGCCCAGCCGGGCGTGACCGCTGACGACTTCCGCAACGAGATGGCCGCCCTGACCCTGGGCTGCGGCGCCGCTGCGATGGTCATGGCACGCACCGAACTGGTGCCGGACGCGCCGCGCTACCGCGGTGGCGTGACCCGCTCGGCCACCGAGTGGAACCAGCTGTGCCGGGGCAACCTGGACCGCATGGTCACCGACACCCGCATGCTGCTGATCGAAGGCATCAAGCTGGCCCAGAAGACCTTCATGGCCGCCCGCGAAGCGCTGGGCTGGGCCGTGGAAGAACTGGACCAGTTCGTGATCCACCAGGTCAGCCAGCCGCACACCGCCGCCTTCATCAAGAACTTCGGCATCGACCCGAAGAAGGTGATGACCATCTTCGGCGAGCACGGCAACATCGGCCCGGCCTCGGTGCCGATCGTGCTGAGCAAGCTCAAGCAGCTGGGCAAGCTGAAGAAGGGCGACCGCATCGCGCTGCTCGGCATCGGCTCCGGCCTGAACTGCTCGATGGCCGAAGTGGTCTGGTAAGCGGTCCGCTGCGTTGATTCCCAAGGGCCGGTCTTACCGGCCCTTTTTACAGGTGCCACCCGATGTCCAAGCTTCCCGGTTACCCCGCCCATCCGCAGCGTTTCGAGGTCCGCCCGGGCCTGTCGATGAGCTATCTCGACGAAGGCCCGCGCGACGGCGAGGTGGTGGTCATGGTCCACGGCAATCCGTCGTGGAGCTACTACTGGCGCACGCTGGTGGCCGGGTTGTCGGACCGTTACCGCTGCATCGTGCCGGACCATATCGGCATGGGCCTGTCTGACAAGCCGAATGACGCGCACTACGAATACACCCTGCAGTCGCGCGTGGACGACCTGGACGCACTGCTGGCGCACCTGGGCATCACCGGCCCGGTCACCCTGGCCGTGCACGACTGGGGCGGCATGATCGGTTTCGGCTGGGCGCTGTCGCACCACGCCCAGGTCAAGCGACTGGTGGTGCTCAACACCGCCGCCTTCCCGATGCCGGCCGCCAAGCAGATGCCGTGGCAGATCGCGCTGGGCCGGCACTGGAAGATCGGTGAGTGGATCATCCGCAGCTTCAACGCGTTCTCGTCCGGTGCCTCGTGGCTGGGCGTGGAGCGGAAGATGCCGGCGGACGTGCGCCGCGCCTATGTGTCGCCGTACAACAATTACGCCAACCGGATCAGCACCATCCGCTTCATGCAGGACATTCCGCTGAGCCCGGCCGACAAGGCCTGGTCGTTGCTGGAGCGCGCCGGCAAGGCGCTGCCGTCGTTCGCCGACCGCCCGGCCTTCATCGGCTGGGGCCTGCGCGACTTCGTATTCGACCACCATTTCCTGGAGGGCTTCCAGGCCGCGCTGCCGCAGGCGCAGGTGCACGCGTTCGAAGACGCAGGGCATTACGTGCTGGAAGACAAGCACGAAGTGCTGGTGCCGGAGATCCGGGCGTTTTTGGACGCGAACCCGCTGTAACGCGGACGGGTTCCGGGCAGCCGGGCAGGGCCCGGCTCTACCGGGTCATGCGGCGTCCGGGGTATCCCGCCACGCCCAGCTTTCCAGGCTCAACGCCGGCAGGCCATGGATTTCCCGCGCCTTGTCGCACTGTGGGCTGGCTTTGCCGTACTCCCACGACGCGTCCACCTCACGGCACACGCTGGGCCGGTTGGGATGGATGCTGCAGCGGGAATACACCCCGATCTCCGCGTCCAGCGCCACGCAGCGCACCGGCTTGGACAAGGTGCCGCGCATGCACAGGCGGTGCGGGTCGAGCGGTTCGGTCAGCTGGTGCGGTACGCCGCCGGGGGTGACCTCGTCCGATTCCATCCAATGGAACGCCACGCGGTACTGGGTACAGCAGGCGCCGCAGGTCATGCAGGGATGGGACATGGGGTGCCGGCCTTGGGCGGCTGTGTGCAGGGGGGAAGGGCGCGAATTTTCCACGCTACGGGCCGCCGCGCAAGAATTTTCTGCAGCGGCGACAATGAACGGATGAACAGCCCGACCAACATCGCCGCGCGCCTGCCCGAACTGGCCCGTGAACGCCCTGACCAGATCGCCATCCGCTGCCCCGGAAAACCGGGCCCGGACGGCATGGCGCGCTACGAGGTGACCCTGGATTACCGCACCCTGGACGCCCGCAGCGACGCCATGGCCGCCGGCCTGGCCGCCTACGGCATCGGCCGTGGGGTGCGTGCGGTGGTGATGGTGCGGCCCTCGCCGGAGTTCTTCCTGCTGATGTTCGCGCTGTTCAAGAACGGTGCGGTGCCGGTGCTGGTCGACCCCGGCATCGACAAGCGCGCGCTGAAACAGTGCTTGGACGAAGCGCAACCTGAAGCCTTCATCGGCATCGGCCTGGCCCATGTGGCGCGGCTGTTGCTGCGCTGGTGCCCGGGCGCAACCCGGCTGGTCACGGTGGGGCGGCGCTGGGGCTGGGGCGGCACCACCCTGGCCCAGCTCGAAGCCGACGGCGCGCGCCAGCCGCAGCCGATGGCCGCCACCGACGGCGAGGACGTAGCCGCGCTGCTGTTCACCAGCGGCTCCACCGGCGTGCCCAAGGGCGTGGTCTACCGGCACCGCCATTTCGTCGGCCAGGTCGAGCTGCTGCGCTCGGCGTTCGGCATGGAACCGGGCGGCATCGACCTGCCCACCTTCCCACCGTTCGCCCTGTTCGACCCGGCGCTGGGTCTGACCTCGGTCATTCCCGACATGGACCCCACCCGTCCGGCCAAGGCCGACCCGCGCAAGCTGCATGACGCCATCAAACGCTTCGGGGTGACCCAGCTGTTCGGCTCGCCGGCGCTGATGCGGGTGCTGGCCGACCATGGCCAGCCGCTGCCCGGCGTGCGCCGGGTCACCTCGGCCGGTGCGCCGGTGCCGCCCGACGTGGTGGCGCGCATCCGCCGGCTGCTGCCCGACGACGCCCAGTTCTGGACCCCCTATGGCGCCACCGAGTGCCTGCCGGTGGCGGTGATCGAAGGTCGCGAGCTGGAAAGCACGCGCCAGGCCACCGAGGCCGGCGCCGGGACCTGCGTGGGCCGGGTGGTGGCGCCGAACCAGGTGCGCATCATCGCCATCGACGACGCGCCGCTGCCCACCTGGGCACAGGTGCACGAAGTGGCCACCGGCGTGGTCGGCGAAATCACCGTGGCCGGCCCCACCGCCACCGACAGCTACTTCAACCGCCCGCAGGCCACCGCTGCGGCCAAGATCACTGAAACCCTGGCCGACGGCAGCACCCGCGTGGTGCATCGCATGGGCGATGTCGGCTACTTCGACGCCGACGGCCGCCTGTGGTTCTGCGGGCGCAAGACCCAGCGCGTGGAAACCGCGCACGGCCCGCTGTACACCGAACAGGTGGAGCCGGTGTTCAACGCACTGGACGGCATCGCGCGCACCGCGCTGGTCGGCATCGGCGCCGCCGGCGCGCAGCTGCCGGTGCTCTGCTATGAACTGCAGCCCGGCACCGCAGACTCGCCCGCGCTGCAGCAGCGCCTGCGCGCTGAAGCGGCCGCACACGCGGGCACCGTGCGCATCGAACGCTTCCTCCCGCACCCGGGCTTCCCGGTCGACATCCGCCACAATGCCAAGATCGGCCGCGAGAAACTCGCGGTCTGGGCTGCAACCCGAATGGAACAACACGCATGAAGATCCTTGTCACCGGCGGTGGTGGTTTCCTCGGCCAGGCGCTGTGCCGTGGCCTGGTCGCGCGCGGCCATGAAGTGCTCAGCTTCAACCGCGGCGACTACGCGCCGCTGGCCGCGCTGGGCGTGGGCCAGATCCGCGGCGACCTGGCCGACGCCGACGCGGTGCGCCACGCGGTGGCCGGGGTCGACGCGGTCTTCCACAACGGCGCCAAGGCCGGTGCGTGGGGCAGCTACGAGAGCTACCACCTGGCCAACGTGGTCGGCACCGACAACGTGATCGCCGCCTGCCGCACGCATGGCGTGCGCACGCTGGTGTACACCTCCACGCCCAGCGTCACCCACCGCGCCACCCATCCGGTGGAAGGGCTGGGTGCGGATGAAGTGCCCTACGGCGAAGACTTCCAGGCGCCGTACGCGGCCACCAAGACCATCGCCGAACAGCGCGTACTGGCCGCCAACGATGCAACGCTGGCCACCGTGGCGCTGCGCCCGCGCCTGATCTGGGGCCCGGGCGACCAGCAGCTGGTGCCGCGCCTGGCCGCGCGCGCGCGCGCCGGTCGCCTGCGCTTCGTCGGCGATGGGACCAACCTGGTCGACACCACCTACATCGACAACGCCGCGCTGGCGCACTTCCTCGCCTTCGAACACCTCGCCCCGGGCGCGGCGTGCGCGGGCAAGGCGTACTTCATTTCCAACGGCGAGCCGCTGCCGATGCGCGAGCTACTCAACAAGCTGCTGGCGGCGGTGGGCGCACCGGGCGTGGAGAAGTCGATCAGCTTCAAGACCGCCTACCGCATCGGTGCGCTGGCCGAACGCCTGTGGCCGCTGCTGCGCCTCAAGGGCGAACCGCCGATGACCCGCTTCCTGGCCGAGCAGCTGTGCACCCCGCACTGGTACAGCATGGAGCCGGCGCGCCGCGACTTCGGCTACGTGCCGGAGGTAAGCATTGACGAAGGGCTCACGAGGCTGAAGGCTTCATCGCGCATCCAGATTCCCATCACTTCCTGAACACCGAATCTTGGTGAAGATGGCAGCACGCCAATCCGGCACGCCCGACGCGAGGATCGACATGCTGCACTACGCCGTAATCTTCTTTGTAATCGCCCTTATTGCGGCAGTGCTCGGTTTCTCCGGCATTGCTGGTGCCGCCAGCAACATTGCCTGGATCCTGTTCGTTGTCTTCCTGATCCTGGCGATCATCTCGATGTTCCGCAAGCGAGGTTAGTAGCGCGCAGGATCCTGCGGGCCCCCCTCTCTCCGGGCCCGCATGATCCAGCGCGAACCGCTGAGGGCCTGGCGCTTCCAAGGGCGCCAGGCCCTTTTTGTTTGCGGATCGACATCCGACGGTAGAGCCACGCCCTGCGTGGCTGCGCGCGGTCCTGACACCCCGCAGCCACGCAGGGCGTGGCTCTACCGGGCAGCGCTGTAGAATGTGGAAATGCCCCGCACCCTGCTCTCCTCCCTCAAGCCCCTGGCCGGCAATGCGCTGCAGCTCGCGCTCAACCGCACCTTGGCGCTGGACCCCGATACCCGCCGCGCGCTGGTCGCGCTGGATGGCCGCCATATCGCCCTGACCCTCGAATCGCCCGCGCTGGCGATGCGGATCGGGGTGGACGGCGAGCGGCTCACTGTGGGCCCGGTCGATCCACAGGCCGAGCCGGACCTGGCCGTGCGCAGTACGTTGGGCGGCGTGCTGGCCCAGCTGCCGTTCCTGGCCAACGCACGCCGTGGCGGCGACGCCCCGGCCGGGCGGGTCAAGGTCTCCGGCGATGCCGAACTGGCGCGCCGGCTGCAGCAGCTGGCCAGCCGGTTCGACCCGGACTGGCAGCTGCCGTTCGTAAAGGTGTTTGGCGAAGTAGTTGGCGTGCAGGTCGCCAATGCGCTGCGCTCGGCCCTGCAGCATGCGCGCCGTGGCGCGTCCGACCTGGCGCACAGCGCCGCTGAATTTGTCACCGAGGAGTCGCGCGACGTGGTAGCCCGAGCCGAACTGGATGCCTTCCATGACGATGTGGATGTGATGCGCGACGACGTGGAACGCATGGCTGCCCGTGTGCAGCGCCTGGCCCAGGTGCGCGCATGAAGGCGGTATTCCGGGCAAGCCGGATTGGTCGCGTGATCCTGCGCTACCGCCTTGACGACCTCCTCGATGGCACCCCGCTGGAAGGCTGGCTGCGCATTGCCAAGCCGTTCGTGCCGCGCGCCTCGGCCGACATCGCCGCGCAGTCGCGTGGAGCGCGCCTGCGCCTGGCGCTGCAGGACCTGGGCCCTATCTTCGTCAAGTTCGGGCAGATCCTGTCCACCCGCCGCGACCTGATCCCGGCCGATATCGCCAACGAACTCACCCTGCTGCAGGACCGGGTCAAGCCGTTCGACGGCGCCACCGCGCAGCGCATCGTCGAAGAGGCGCTGGGCCGCCCGGTGGCCGAGGCGTTCGCCACGTTCGACCTGCAGCCGCTGGCCTCGGCCTCGATCGCCCAGGTCCACGCAGCCACCTTGGCCGATGGCCGCCAGGTGGTGGTCAAGGTGCTGCGCCCGGACATTGAAAAGCAGATCGACGCCGACATCGCGCTGCTCAAGTCCGCAGCGGCCCTGGTCGAGCGCGCGCACCCGCGCGCCGACAAGATCCGTCCGCGCGAAGTGGTGGCCGAAGTCGAGAACACCCTGGCCGCCGAACTCGACCTGCAGCGCGAAGGCGCCAACGCGAGCGTGCTGCGCCGCAACTGGGTGGACTCGGACGACCTGTACGTGCCCGAGGTGATCTGGAGCCACACCGCCGAACGCGCGCTGACCCTGGAACGGGTGTGGGGCATTCCTTCCGACGACATCGCCGCGCTGGACAAGGCCGGCATCGACCGCAAGGCGCTCGCGGCCAAGGGCGTGCGCGTGTTCTACACGCAGGTGTTCCGCGACAACTTCTTCCACGCCGACGCGCACGCCGGCAACATCTGGGTCGACACCGACCCGATGCGCCGCGACAACCCGCGCTTCATCGCGCTGGATTTCGGCATCATGGGCCAGCTGTCCGAAGAAGATCAGTACTACCTGGCCGAGAATTTCATGGCCATCTTCAACAAGGACTACCGGCGCATGGCCGAGCTCCACGTTGAAGCCGGCTGGATGCCCAACAACGTGCGCATCGACGAGCTCGAAGCCGCCGCGCGTTCGGTGTGCGAACCGTACTTCACCCGCCCGCTCTCGCAGATCTCGCTGGCCGAAGTGCTGATCAAGCTGTTCCGCGTGGCCCAGCGCTATGAGCTGACCCTGCAGCCGCAGCTGATCCTGCTGCAGAAGACCCTGCTCAACATCGAAGGCGTGGGTCGCCAGCTGGACCCGGAACTGGACATCTGGGCGGTGGCGCGACCGGTGCTGGAACGCATCCTGCGCGAACGCTACAGCCCGCGCCGGGTGCTGAAGGAAATGCGCAAGCGCCTGCCGGAGATCATGACCCACGCACCGGACATGCCGCGCCTGGTCCACGCCTGGCTGCGCCAGCAGGTGGAAGGTGGGCACGAACTGTCGATGCGTTCGCGCGACCTGGAAGCGCTCAACGTCAACCTGCAGAAGCTGCAGAAGCGGGCGGTAGCAGCGATTGCAGGTGTCGGCCTGCTGATCGTGGCAGCGGTGCTGTACGGCATGCAGCCCGGGGGCTGGTACTTCGGTGACGTGCCGATGTTGAGCTGGGTGAGCGGTGTGGCCGGGCTGTTCTCGCTGGGCGCGGCGTGGTGGCGGCGATGAGCGAGGTCGACGCGCTGGCCGAGGCGCCTGTCGCGCTGCCGCCGTTGCAGCTTTTGCATGTGGATGACCGCCTTGCGGTGGTCAACAAACCTGCGGGGCTGATGGTCCACGACAGCAAGCTGGCCCGTGGCGAGGACGACTTCCTCGCCGACCGCCTGCGCGAACAGCTGGGCAGGCCGATCTTCCTGGTGCACCGGCTGGACCGCGCCACCAGCGGCTGCCTGCTGCTCGCCTTCGACCGCGAAAGCGCCAGCGTGCTGGGCAAGTCGCTGATGGGCGGCGACGTCACCAAGGACTACCTGGCGATCTGTCGGGGCTGGCCGGCCGAAGAAGCGTTCACCGTCGACCACGACCTGGACGGCGGCCCCGGCAAGCCGGTGAAGAAGCAGGCCATCACCCATTTCCAGCGGGTGGCGGTGGGTGAGATTCCGGTACCGGTGGGCGAGTTCGAGACCTCGCGCTATGCGCTGCTGCGCTGCCAGCCGCAGACCGGGCGTTTCCGCCAGATCCGCCGGCATCTGAAGCACCTCTCGCATCACCTGATCGGCGACACCAGCCACGGCGACGGCCGCCACAACCGCAGTTTCCGCATGCAGGGCATCCACCGCATGCTGCTGCACGCCGAACGCCTGCGCTTCCCGCACCTGGATGGCACGCCGATGGACGTCAGCGCGCCGGTGGAAGGCGAATTCCGCAAGGCGATGGATTTATTTGGCTGGTGATGCCGGCGCCGCCTGCGCCGGCGCCTCATTCACGATGGCCTCCAAATCCTTCTGCAGGTCCACGAACAACGGCTGCATGCGGTCCTGGATCGCCACCATCGCGTTCTGCATCAGCGCCGGGGTCTTGTCCAGCAGGCTCTGCCCGGCCGAGCTCTCATAGAACTCGGCCATCGCCAGCACGTCTTCCTTGCTGAAGGTCTTCTTGTACAGGTCCACGTACATCGGCCGCAGCTGCTGCCACGACAGCGCTTGGCGGATGGTCTCCTTGCTGCGCTGTTCAATCCGCTGCAACTGCACCTTCTGCGCCTCGTCCAGCTTCCGCTGCTGCGCGATCTGCAGGAACTGCTGCCGCTGCATCTCCTCCATCCGCGGCACCATCGAGTCCAGCATGTTCTGCGCCCGCGAGGCCGCCAGCAGCCGGTTGATGTCCGCGTCCGACGGCGGCGCGGCCAAGGCAGGGGCCACGGCGGCCAGGGCCAGCGCAACGGTCAGGCCCAGCCGGGCAAACCCACGTCGGGCGGTTGAACGAGTCGAAATCATGAAGTGCGTCCTGCGGTGCATGGAACCCCGAGCATACCTGCGCCACCGTCAAGCCGTCGTGGCGCACGGCAGCATCGCCGCCCGGTGCGCCACGGACCCGACGGTTCCGGCCCATACGTGACTTTTGGCCCCCGTTTCGACGGTATTGGTGCACATTGCGGTCACCTAAGGTGCGGGTCCTGCCTTTACAATGCGCCCCATGGGAAACGGGCCTGTCACCATCAACGACCATCTGGCGATTCCGGACACGGAACTCGTCGAGCGGTTCGTGCGCGCCAGTGGCGCTGGCGGGCAGAACGTGAACAAGGTGTCCACCGCCGTCGAACTGCGGTTCGACGTGGCCGGCTCGCCCTCCCTGCCCGAACCGTTGCGTGCCCGCCTGCTGGCGCGGCGCGACCGGCGCATGACCGGCGAAGGCGTGCTGGTCATCGACGCGCAGCGTTTCCGCACCCAGGACCGTAACCGCGAGGACGCGCGCGAACGCCTGGCCGCCTTCATCCAGGCCAGCCTGAGCGTGCCCAAGGCGCGCGTGGCGACCAAGCCCACCTATGGCGCCAAGATGCGCCGGCTGGATGAAAAGAAAGGCCGCGCGCAGATCAAGCGTGGCCGCACCACACGCAATTGGGAGTGATTGCTTGAACAACCGTAGTCCGCTGCTGCCGGCCGTGCCCCCGCAGATGCCGCAGGTCAAACCGAACCGCTTCCTGCGTTGGCTGGCGCGCTGCACGCTGCGCCTTGGCGGCTGGAAGGTCACCGGTACCTTCCCCAACGTGCCCAAGCTGGTCTTCATCGTCGCCCCGCATTCGTCCAACTGGGACGGCTTCTGGGGCATGGCGGCCAAGATCGCGCTGGGCATGCAGGTGAAAGTGCTGGGCAAGGCCTCGCTGTTCTGGTGGCCGCTGTCGCCGCTGCTGCGCACCCTGGGCGTGATCCCGCTGGACCGCAGCTCGCCGCAGGGCACGGTGGAGCAGGCGGTCAGCCTGCTGCGCAAGTCGGACAAGCTCTGGTACGCGATCACCCCCGAGGGCACCCGCAAGGCGGTCACCCACTGGAAGGCCGGGTTCCTGAAGATCGCCCGCATGGCCGACGTGCCGGTGCTGGCCTGCTACTTCCATTACCCCGAGAAGACGATCGGCATCGGCCCGTTGTTCTACTCCACCGGCGACGACGTGGCCGACATGGCCGCCATCCGCGCCTACTACGAGCCCTGGAAGGGTAAGAACCGCGGCACCGTGTGAAGGAAGGCGCCACGTCCGGCACATGCCGGACGCAGGCAATGGGAGTAGGGTGATCGGCTGCGGTTACAGGCCGCTTCACCTCATTCCAGGAGCCCGTTTCATGTCGCGTACCGTCATCTTGGCCGCCGCCATCAGCCTTGCGCTGGCGGCCTGTTCCGGCAAGGAGTCCACCCCCGTGTCCGACACCCAGACCCCCGCCGCGCAGCAGCCGGCCGATGCGTCCACCAACCCCCTGTTGAGCGCCAGCACGCTGCCGTTCCAGGCGCCGCCGTTCGACCGCATCAAGGACAGCGACTACCTGCCGGCCTTCAATGAAGGCATGAAGCAGCACCTGGCCGAAGTGCGCAAGATCGCCGACAACAGCGAGCCGGCCACCTTCGACAACACCATCGAAGCGCTCGAGCGCAGCGGTGAAGCCCTCACCCGCGTCTCGCGCGTGTTCTTCGGCATCGTCCAGGCCGACACCAACGACGCGCGCCAGAAGATCCAGGAAGAAGTCGCCCCGAAGCTGGCCGAGCACCAGGACGAAATCAGCCTGGACCCGAAGCTGTTCGCGCGCATCAAGAGCATCTACGACCAGCG
Source organism: Stenotrophomonas bentonitica (assembly GCF_013185915.1). Taxonomy (NCBI): domain Bacteria; kingdom Pseudomonadati; phylum Pseudomonadota; class Gammaproteobacteria; order Lysobacterales; family Lysobacteraceae; genus Stenotrophomonas; species Stenotrophomonas bentonitica. Next base: position 332,727 of record NZ_JAAZUH010000004.1, read on the forward strand.
CGATTCGCTGAACCTTGACCCGGTGCAGAAGCGCCTGGTCGAGCGCGATTACCAGGAATTCGTGCGCGCCGGTGCGCAGCTCAATGACGCCGACAAGGCCAGCCTGCGCAAGCTCAGCGTGGAAGAAACCACGCTGGCCACCAAGTTCCACACCCGCCTGGTCGCTGCAACCGCCGCTGCCGCGGTGGTGGTGGACGACAAGGCCAGGCTGGCCGGCCTGAGCGAAGAAGAGATCAACACCGCCGCCGCTGACGCCAAGGCGCGCAACCTGGAAGGCAAGTTCCTGCTGCCGCTGCAGAACACCACCCAGCAGCCGGTGCTCGCCTCGCTGACCGACCGCGACCAGCGCGCTGCCGTGCTCAAGGCCTCGGAAACCCGCGCCGAGCGTGGCGATGCCAACGACACCCGCGAAACCGTACAGCGCCTGGCCCAGCTGCGTGCGCAGAAGGCCAAGCTGCTCGGCTTCGAGAACTACGCCGCGTACAGCCTGGCCGACCAGATGGCCAAGACCCCGGCGGCGGCGACCAAGCTGCTGACCGACACGGTGCCGGCCGCCACCAACAAGGCGCGCGGTGAAATCGCCGAAATGCAGAAGGTGATCGACGCGCAGAAGGGCGGCTTCCAGCTGGCCGCGTCGGATTGGGACTTCTACGCCGAGCAGGTGCGCAAGGCGCAGTACGACCTGGACGAGTCGCAGATCAAGCCGTACTTCGAGCTCGACAACGTGCTGCAGAACGGCGTCTTCTATGCCGCCACCCAGTTGTACGGCATCACCTTCAAGCCGCGCACCGACATTCCGACCTACCACCCGGACATGAAGGTGTATGAAGTGTTCGACAAGGACGGCACCTCGCTGGCGCTGTTCTACACCGACTACTTCAAGCGCGACAGCAAGTCCGGTGGCGCGTGGATGGACGTGTTCGTCGAGCAGAATGGCCTGACCGGCGACAAGCCGGTGGTCTACAACGTCTGTAACTTCACCAAGCCGGCCGCGGGCCAGCCGGCGCTGCTGAGCTTCGACGACGTCACCACCATGTTCCATGAGTTCGGCCATGCGCTGCACGGCATGTTCTCGAACGTGAAGTACCCGTCGATCGCCGGCACCAGCACCTCGCGCGACTTCGTCGAGTTCCCGTCGCAGTTCAACGAGCACTGGGCGCTGGACCCGAAGGTGTTCGCCAACTACGCCAAGAACTACAAGACCGGCGAGCCGATGCCGCAGGCGCTGGTGGACAAGATCCTGAAGGCCCGCACCTTCAACCAGGGCTACGCGACCACCGAGTACCTGTCCGCCGCACTGCTCGACCTGGCTTGGCACACCCAGCCGGCCGACGCGCCGCTGCAGGACGTGGCGCCGTTTGAAGCGGCCGCGTTGAAGAAGTTCAAGGTCGACCTGCCGCAGGTGCCGCCGCGCTACCGCACCACCTACTTCGACCACATCTGGGGCGGCGGCTATTCGGCCGGTTACTACGCCTACTTCTGGGCCGAAGTGCTGGACCACGACTCGTTCGAATGGTTCAAGGAGCACGGTGGCCTGACCGCTGAAAACGGCCAGGTATTCCGCGACAAGATCCTCTCGCGCGGCAACAGCGTCGAGCTGGCCGACCTGTACCGCGAATTCCGCGGCAAGGACCCGTCGGTGGAACCGCTGCTGGTGAACCGCGGTTTGAAGTGATCGCGTAGCGATCACGGTAGGTACCGACCTTGGTCGGTACGGAAGCTGCGACACACGTACGGCAGGGGAAACCCTGCCGTTCGTGCGTGCGCGTTCGCCGGTAGGGTCGGTTCCCAAACGACCGCACGTAGACGTTCAACGTTCTGTAACGCATGGACCGCAAACGAAGGCGCCTCTCCGTTCGCGGTCATGCGTCCCAGGCCCGATCACCGTTATCGGCGGTCGTTTGGGAACCGACCCTACCCGGGATCATGCAACCCGGTGCACGGTCCGGGTCGCCGGCCAGCGGCCGGCATCACGTCCCCACGCGACACCCCACTTCGCTACACCCCAGGTGATCCAGCGCGATCTCCAGCGCATGCATGTAACTCTGCGCGCAATACCCATGCGCCACGCCGATGCGCTGGCCTACGTGCTCCGGCAGGCACGCTTCCGGCGTTGCAGTGTCATCGTCATGCACTTCCACATACACGTTGTGCAGGTGCGGCAGCAGCTTCTGCAATCGCAAGCTGCCCACGCATGCACCCGGATCCAGCAGCGTCACCTCGCCACGGCTGTGGTCGGCCACGCGCAATGCATCCAGCAGTTCCTGTTCCGAACCACACGCACGAATAGCCACCGTAGTCCCCGCATCGATCGCACGATGCACCAGCGCCTTCAGCACCGGCGCCGGCAACGGCTGCGCGGTACGGATCACCTGGCCGGCCGCTTCCGGCCCGCGAATGATGAAGATAGACATCCAACTTCCCTACAAAGCGCCCGGAGGCGCGGTGTGGCCACGATGCGCGCCGCCCATAACGCCGCCATGGCCCGGGGGCCGCCCGCGCGTAAAGAGTGCGTAGCTTTTGTGGGGAACTCGGGTCCACACTGCCGGTCACACCCTTCTCTCACCGCAAGGATCGCCCCATGTCCCAGGTTGCCCCCGCCGCCGGAACCCGCACCGGCGTGCTGTACTGGCTGAAGAAGGAAGCGCTGCCGCTGCTGGTCATGCTCGGCCTGCTGGCCGCCGCGCGCGACAGCCTGGCCAACCACTACCAGGTGCCCAGCGGCTCCATGCAGCACACCCTGATGCCGGGTGATCGCGTGGTGGTGGACATGCGCGCGTACGGTCTGCGCCTGCCGTTCACCAGCGTCGAACTGCTGCATACCGGCGTTCCGCAGCGCGGCGAGGTGGCGGTGTTCGATTCCCCGCAGGACGGCACTCGGCTGATCAAGCGCATTGCCGCCGTGGGCGGTGACCGGGTGGAGCTGCACGAGGGCCACCTGAGCATCAACGGCCAGCCGCTGGCACAGGCCGGGACCGATGAAGTGGAAGACTTCGGCCGCACCCTGGCGCAGCTGGACCTGGGGCAGGGTGGGGGCCCGGACATCTCCGGCCTGACCGTGCCGACGGGGAAGGTGTTGATGCTGGGCGACCATCGGGGTAACAGTGCAGATGGGCGGTACTTCGGGCTCGTCGACGCGAAGGCGTTGTATGGCAAAGCGGCTCGCGTGTATTACCGCCGGGGTGAAGGGTTTACCTGGCAGGCGTTGTAAGGAGTGATATCCCAAACGTCTCAATCAAGACCCCGAAGGTTATCGATCGACCGATAACCCCGGCCTATCCTGAGCGCTGATCCTTACGCACCGGCCCGCCCCCACGGGCCCGAACGCAATGAACGGCGACACCGCAGCGCTGCCCGAGCGCAGTCCCACCACCCATCCGCCCACGCCCTCCCTGCACATCGAGCAGGGCACCCCGGCCTTCCGCCGTACGGCGGTCGCCCTGTTTCTGGCCGGCTTCTCCACCTTCGGCCTGCTCTACACCGTGCAGCCGCTGCTGCCGGAGTTCAGCCGCCACTTCGGCGTTTCCGCCGCCAACAGCGCGCTCGCCCTCTCCCTCAGCACTGGCCTGCTCGCGGTCTCCATGCTGGTCGCCGGGCTGATCTCCGACCGGGTCGGCCGTCGCGGCCTGATGATCGCCGCACTGCTCGCTTCCACCGTGCTCTCCGCCGCCAGCGCGCTGGTCGACGACTGGAGCACGCTGCTGGTGCTGCGCGCCCTGCTCGGCCTGACCCTCAGCGGCGTGCCCGCCGTGGCCATGACCTACCTGGTCGAAGAAATGGACCCGCGCGCGCTCGGCCTGGCCATGGGCCTGTACATCGGCGGCAACGCCGTCGGTGGCATGAGCGGGCGCCTGATCGCCGGCATCGTCGCCGACCATTGGGGCTGGCGTTGGGGCATCGGCGTGGTCTCGTTGATCGCGGTGCTCAGCACCGTGCTGCTGTGGGTGCAGCTGCCGCCCTCGCGCCACTTCCAGAGCCGCCGCGGCGGCCTGCGCGAACTGCCCACGCGCTGGCGCCAGCTGTTCGCCGACCCCGGCCTGCCGTCGCTGTTCGCCACCGCGTTCGTGCTGATGGGCGTGTTCGTCACCCTCTACAACTACCTCGGCTACCACCTGCTCGCACCGCCGTACCAGCTCAGCCAGACCGTGGTCGGCCTGATCTTCAGCGTCTACCTGGTCGGCACCTTCAGCTCGGCCTGGATGGGCCAGCAGGCCACCAAACATGGTCGCGGCCGCGTGCTCGGCATCTGCTACGCGCTCATCGCACTCGGTATCGTCATGCTCGCGCTGCCGTGGCTGGGCTGCATGGCGGTGGGCATCGCGCTGGTTACCTTCGGCTTCTTCGGCGGGCACTCGGTGGCCAGCAGCTGGGTCGGCAGCCGCGCGGGAGTGATGCGCGCCGAAGCCTCGGCGCTGTACCTGTTCGCCTACTACCTGGGCTCCAGTCTGGCCGGTGCCGCCGGCGGCGTGTTCTACACCCACTGGGACTGGTGGGGCGTGTGCGCGTTCACCGCCGTGCTCACCGTGATCGGCGCGACCATCGCGTGGCGGCTGGGCCGTCGCGCACAGCCGCTGCAGGCCGCGCTCGCCGTCAGTCGCTGAGTCCGCCCTGCAGCAGTTTGGTGAAGTGGGTGATCAGCGGTGACGGGCTGCCGCGACGGTAAGCCACGTGCACTTCCGAACTGGCCGCGCGGTCGCTCAACGGCACGAAGCGCGCGCCTTCCACATGGATATGGCTGCACGACGCCGGCAGCACGGTAACGCCGAGGCCAGACGCCGCCAGGCTGATCAGCGTCGACGCTTCGCCCGCTTCCTGGATGATGCGCGGGGTGAACCCCGCATTCCGGCACAGCGCGATGAAGTGGTCATGGATACCGGCGCCCACTTCGCGCAGGAACCCCACGAACGGCTCGTGCGCAAACTGCCGCAGCGCCAGCGGCGCGCCCTCCGGCAACCCGCGCAGCAGCGGGTGCTGGTCATGCACCACCAGCGCCAGCGGATCACTGAACAATTTGCGCGAGGTCAGCGGCGCCGGCAGCGCCCGCTTGCGGATCAAGCCCACGTCCAGCTCATTGGCCACCAGCGCGTCGATCTGCTGCAGCGTGTTCATTTCGCGCAGCTTCAACTGCACCTGCGGGAACTGCTGGCGGTAGGCGAAGATCGCGCGCGGAATCTGCGTGGACAACGGCGTCGCCCGGGTCAGCCCGATCCTCAGTTCGCCGGTTTCGCCACGCTGCGCGCGCTGGGTCAGCTCAATGGCCTGGTCGACCCGTGCCAACGCCTCGGTGGCCTGTGCCTGCAGCACGCGCCCGGCCTCGGTGAGTTCCACCCGGCGATTGCTGCGCAGGAACAACCGCGCACCCAGCAGCGTTTCCAGCTGGCGGATCTGCTGGCTCAGCGGCGGCTGGGACATGCCCAGGCGTTCGGCGGCGCGGCCGAAGTGCAGGGTGTCGGCCACCGCCAGGAAATAGCGCAGGTGGCGCAGTTCGATCGACATGGCGGCGCGTCAGCGTTCTGAATGACCGCTTTCATCATAGCTGCGCGGACTGAACAGGTCCGGCTGGATCAGCTCGATGAAGGCACGCGCCTGCGGTGACAGGAAGCGCCCACGGCGCACGATCACCCCGTAGCTGCGCTGGGGGAACCACGCGCTCATCGAACGCGTCACCAGCCGGTCCCGGTCGGCGTCGTTGAGGCACAGCGCCGGCACGATGGAAATGCCCATGCCCATTGCCACGTACTGCTTGATCACCTCCCAGCCGCCCACCTCCAGCGCCACCGTGTACGGCACGCGCTGGCGCTGGAACACCTGGTCGACCAGCCGGTAGGTGATCTGGCGCTTGGGCGGCAGCACCAGCGGGTAGGCCGAGATCGCCTGCAGGGTCAGCTCCGGCGCGGTGGCCAGCGGATGGTCGGGCGGGGCGATCAGCACCTGCTCGAAGCGGTAGGCCGGGGCGTAGCTCAGGTCGGACGGCACCTCGGTCATCGAGCCCACCGCCAGGTCGGCCGCGTCGCTGCGCAGCAGGTCGGTGCCGTCGGCGCTGATCGCGTTGTGCAGGGTCAGGCGCACGTCCGGGTGGCGCTGGCGGAAGCGCTCCACGATGCGCGGCAGCAGGTACAGGATGGTGGAGCTGTTGGCGGCGATGTTGAGTTCGCCAGCGTCCAGCCCCTTCACCTTGTCGCGGAAGCTGGCCTCCAGCCCGTCCAGGCTTTCCACCAGCGGCTGGGCCATCTCAAACAGCAGCTGGCCCTCGCGGCTGGGCACCAGGCGCCGCCCGCTGCGCTCGAACAGGCCCACCCCCAACTCGCGTTCCAGCGCCTGCAACTGCTGGCTGATCGCCGGCTGGCTGACGAACAGCGCCTCAGCCGCCCGTGAGACCGAGCCCAGCCGCACCGTCTGGCAGAACGCCCGCAGCGGCTTCAGTCGATCAGATTTGTAGGAAAAACGGGGACTTGGCGGCTTGGCTGTGGGCATGGCGTCACGGCTATAAGATGAACTTATAAAACGCATTGCAATATCTGCTTTGTCAAATACCACACTCCAGCGCACGGTGGCATCACCCGCAACGCAGGAGTTGGACATGTCCGCTGTCGCCGCCTTCGCCACCGCCCAGCCCACCCCGGCCGACGCTCCGGCCACGCCGGGCATTGCCCTCACCACCCAGCTGGCCGGCCAGTCCGCGCTGCTGCCGGCAGGGGTACTGGCGCTGCTGGTGTCGCTGCACCGCGCGGTGGAACCGGAGCGCCAGCGCCGCCTGCAGGCCCGCCGCGAACGCCAGGCGTTCTTCGACGGCGGCGGCCTGCCGGACTTCCGCACCGACACCGCCGCCATCCGCAGCGACGACTGGCGCGTGGCCGCCATCCCGGAGGCGCTGCAGGACCGCCGCGTCGAGATCACCGGCCCGACCGACCCGAAGATGGTCATCAACGCGCTGAACTCCGGCGCCAAGGTGTTCATGGCCGACTTCGAGGACTCCACCGCCCCGGCCTGGCGCAACCTGCTGGCCGGCCAGCAGGCGCTGATCGGCGCAGTGCGCGGCGACCTGACCCATACCGGCCCCAGCGTGGACGGCAAGCCCGGCAAGCAGTACGCGCTGCGGCCGCTGGACGAACAGGCGGTGCTGATCGTTCGCCCGCGCGGCTGGCACCTGGATGAGAAGCACGTGCGCATCGACGGCCAGCCGCTGGCCGGCGGCCTGTTCGACGCGGCGGTGTTCGCCTTCCACAACGCGCGCACCCTGATGTGCCGCCAGCGCGGCCCGTACTTCTACCTGCCCAAGCTGCAGTCGATGGAAGAGGCCGCGCTGTGGGAGACCGCGCTGTCGCACATCGAAGGCATGCTCGGCCTGCCGCACGGGCAGATCAAGGTCACCGTGCTGATCGAAACGCTGCCGGCGGTGTTCGAGATGGACGAGATCCTGCACGCGCTGCGCGACCGCATCGTCGGCCTGAACTGCGGCCGCTGGGACTACATCTTTTCGTACATCAAGACCTTCCGTAAGCACGCCGACAAGGTGCTGCCCGAGCGCGGCCAGGTGACCATGACCCAGCCGTTCCTGAAGGCCTATTCGGAACTGCTGATCCAGACCTGCCACCGCCGTGGCGCACATGCGATGGGTGGCATGGCCGCGCAGATTCCGATCAACCATGACGCCGCTGCCAACGAACAGGCCATGGCGCGCGTTCGGGCCGACAAGCTGCGCGAAGTGACCGCCGGCCACGACGGCACCTGGGTGGCGCACCCGGCGCTGATCCCGGTGGCGCAGGCGATCTTCGACGCGCACATGCCCGGCCCGAACCAGCACGCGGTGCTGCGCCGGGATGTGCGGGTGGGGCGCGACGAACTGATCGCCGCACCCACCGGCACCATCACCCGCGCCGGTTTCGAGGGCAACGTGGAAGTGTGCGTGCGCTACCTGGCCGCCTGGCTGGACGGCAACGGCTGCGTGCCGATCCATCACCTGATGGAAGACGCGGCCACCGCCGAGATCAGCCGCAGCCAGCTGTGGCAGTGGCTGCACGTGCCCGGCCAGCACCTGGACGACGGCACCGCCATCGACCTGCCGCTGCTGGACGCCACCCTGGCCGCGCTGCCGGCAAAGCTGGGCGAGCGCAGCGCGCTGCCGGGCGGGGCGCGGATTGAAGAGGCGATCGGGTTGCTGGCCGAGCTGAGCCGCCGTGATGAGTTGACCGACTTTTTGACCCTGCCGGCCTACGACCGCCTGGCCTGACACATGCAGCCGGGCAGGGCCCGGCTCTACCCCCGCTGCCGACCCACCTGGAGAACACCATGACCAAGCTGCCGACCGCCGAACAGATCCAGCACGAATGGAACACCGACCCGCGCTGGGCCGGGATCCAGCGCAACTACAGCGCCGCCGACGTGGTGCGCCTGCGCGGCACCGTGCACGTGGAGCATTCGCTGGCCCGGCTGGGCGCGGAGAAGCTGTGGAAGTACCTGCGTGAAAAGGACTTCGTCAACGCACTCGGCGCCCTGACCGGCAACCAGGCCATGCAGCAGGTCAAGGCCGGCCTCAACGCCATCTACCTGTCCGGCTGGCAGGTCGCCGCCGACGCCAACCTGGCCGGCCAGATGTACCCCGACCAGTCGCTGTACCCGGCCGACTCCGTGCCCGCGGTGGTCAAGCGCATCAACAACACCCTGCTGCGCGCCGACCAGCTGCACCACGCCGAAGGCAAGGACGAGATCGACTTCCTGCAGCCGATCGTGGCCGACGCCGAAGCCGGCTTCGGCGGCGTGCTCAACGCCTTCGAGCTGATGAAGGCGATGATCGAAGCCGGCGCGGCTGGCGTGCACTTCGAAGACCAGCTGGCCTCGGTGAAGAAGTGCGGCCACATGGGCGGCAAGGTGCTGGTGCCCACCCGCGAGGCCATCGAGAAGTTGAACGCCGCGCGCCTGGCCGCCGACGTGCTGGGCGTGCCCACCCTGCTGGTCGCCCGCACCGACGCCGAAGCCGCCGACCTGCTGACCAGCGACATCGACCCCAACGACCAGCCCTTCGCCAGCGGTGAGCGCACCCCGGAAGGCTTCTACCGCACCCGCAATGGCCTGGACCAGGCGATCAGCCGCGGCCTGGCCTACGCCCCCTACGCCGACCTGGTCTGGTGCGAGACCGGCAAGCCGGACCTGGAGTTCGCCCGGAAGTTCGCCGAGGCCATCCACGCCAAGTACCCGGGCAAGCTGCTGGCCTACAACTGCTCGCCCAGCTTCAACTGGAAGAAGAACCTGGACGACGCCACCATCGCGAAGTTCCAGAAGGAAATCGCCAGCTACGGGTACAAGTTCCAGTTCATCACCCTGGCCGGGTTCCACGCCCTGAACTACTCCATGTTCAACCTGGCCCACGGCTACGCCCGCCGCCAGATGAGCGCCTTCGTCGAGCTGCAGGAGGCCGAATTCGCCGCCGCCGACCGCGGCTTCACGGCCGTGAAGCACCAGCGCGAGGTCGGCACCGGCTACTTCGACGCCGTCACCCAGGCCATCCAGCAGGGCCAGTCCTCCACCACCGCCCTGACCGGCTCGACCGAAGAAGAGCAATTCCGGGCGGCCTGACGCCCGGAACCATCCCCCCAAAAGGCCGCCCCTGTAGGGGCGGCCCCGCTTTTATCTGCAACCGCCAGGTGCTACGGTCCGCACAAGACACCCTGCGGTAGAGGATGGCCGGTTTACCCCGGTCGCCGCGTTGGGGAGAGGGGTCGGTGCGTCGGGAGGGATTCCGGGCGCCCTGGCTCGAATTTGCGATGAGGCGCACACTTTTAAGGGGTGCTATCCTCCATCGCTCACCGGGGAACGCTAGGAAGCGGGTGTACGGTATGAGCGGCAAGCTGGCCACGAACGTGTGCGAACGGGAACCAGGCATCGCGCAGACCGCGATGGCTGACATAGTGCATGCCGTTCTCAGCGCTGGCGAATTCGCCCTGTTCGCCGAATTCGGCCGGCACCGCCCGCTGCGCGCCGGCGAACACCTGTTCCTGCGCAACCAGTCCGGCAGCACCATGTATGTCATCGTCAGCGGTGGCATCGAGCTCGATTTCGGCGAAGACCTGGTGGTCAAGACGCTGGGCCCGCACGAATTCTTCGGCGAACTCGGCCTGCTGATCGGCGACCACCCGCGCAGTGCCGACGCGCGCGCTACCAGCGATTCGCTGGTGCTGGAACTGGACAACGCCGATTTCCAGCGCCTGGTCGACCGCGATCCAGGTCTGGTCGCCTACTTCCTGCGCCGCACGATCATGCGCGTGGTCAGCAACGAACAGGTCCTGATCCGCCAGCTGCGCCGGCGCAACCACGACCTCGAAACCGCGCTCGACAATCTATACGTCACCACCCACCAGCTCACCCATACCCGTGAGCTGGTGCGCACCGACGAACTCACCGGCCTGCACAACCGCCGCGGCCTGGCCCTGTACCTGCAGGAATGCCGCAGCCACGAAGGCGACGCTCCGCAGGGCCTGCTGCTGATCGACTGCGACCACTTCAAGCAGGTCAACGACGAGCACGGCCACCAGGCCGGCGACCGCGTCCTGCAGAGCATTGCCAACATCCTGCGCTCGGTGGCCAACGAACAGGACCGCGCCTGCCGGCTCGGCGGCGACGAATTCTGCCTGCTGCTGCGCGTAGCCGACGCCGACAGCCTGCAGCACGCCGCTGAATTCATCCTGGGCGCGGTGCACGGCCTGATGGGCCGCGCCAACCTGCAGCCGCACGTCTGCCCGGTCAGCATCGGGGTCTGCCTGATCGACCCGCTCGGCGACTGGAGCGACTGGTACGCCCGTGCCGACAACGCGCTGTACCAGGCCAAGCGCCTGGGCGGCAATCGACTTCATTGGTCGCGTTCTGCGACGTCCTTGACCTGAGCGGATGCAGCCATGAACGGCGACAACGGAACGTCGACCCAGTCCCCGCAGCTGCGCGCACTGCTGTTCACTGATCTGTGCGATTCGCTGGTGCTGGTTGAACGCATCGGTGACCAGGCGGCGGCCGAGCTGTTCCAGCAGCATGACCGGCTCGTGCTGGGTCTGCAGCAGCGCTGGAATGGGCAGCAGATCGACCGATCCGACGGCTTGTTCCTGCTGTTCGAGCGCGCCATTGATGGACTGGGGTTTGCCTTGGACTATCAGCGCGAACTGCGCACGTTGGGCCAAGACCAGAAGCTTGCGCTGCGCGCCCGTGCCGGATTGCATGTGGGCGAAGTACTCACCTGGGAAAACAGCGCCGAAGCGGTGAAGGCCGGAGCAAAGTCAGTCGAGGTCGAGGGTCTGGCAAAGCCGATGGCCGCGCGCTTGATGATGCTGGCACGGCCGGGGCAAATCCTGCTTTCAGCCGTTGCGGAATCTCTGACGCATCGCGCGACCTCCAGCCTGGGCGAGCGCGCTGAGCGTCTGGTCTGGAAGTCACACGGACGCTGGCGCTTCAAAGGAATACCCACGACGCAGGAAGTCTACGAAGTGGGGGAGATCGGCTCTGCGCCACTCCGCATGCCGCGCGGATCGGGCAAGGCCCGCCGCGATATTCCGCTGTGGCGCCAACCTGCGGCTTTGGCAGCCGAAGCGTTGCTGGTCGCCAGCGTGGTCGTGGGAGGCTGGTTGCTGCTGCGACCGGCGCCTGCGATTGCATTTGCAGAACGCGACTGGGTGGTCGTCGGGGAAGTACGCAACCTGACCGGCGAGCCCTTGCTGGACGACAGCCTGGACCAGGCATTCCGGATCAGCCTGGGGCAATCCCGCCACGTCAACGTGCTCAGCGACATCAAGGTCCGCGAAACACTGGCGTTGATGCAGCAACCCGTGGAGTCCCTGCTGGACCGGCGAACCGCGATCGAAGTAGCCATGCGCGACGGTGCTCGTGCCGTCGTCATGCCTTCCGTCCTCGAGGTCAACGGCAAGTTGCGGGTGACGGTGGAAGTCATCGACCCCGCCACGAGCAACACCGTCTACTCGCACTCGGCCGATGGGCGTGGACTGGAGTCTGTGCTGACATCTGCCGACCAGGTCGTTGCCGCGTTGCGCGAAGACCTTGGCGAAGCAATGCAGAATATTTCGCGCGACTCGGCACCGCTACCCAAAGTAGCGACCTCCAGCATCGACGCCCTGCATGCCTACGCAAAAGGGTTGGCGGCGATTTCGAATCAGGACTACGACAGTGCCCTGCTGTTCTTCAATCAGGCCGCCACTGTCGACCCCGACTTCGCATTCGCCTATCTCGGCATGATGCGCATCCGCGACGGGCAGGGAAACCTGGAGGAGGCGCGCCGTCTTTACGACCGCGCTTATGCGCTTCGTGATCGGCTTACGCCGCGCGAACAGCTCTATCTGCAGGGTTGGGGCACCCAGTTGGGTGGCGCAGCGCTTCCTGCCATCGCCGAACAGTGGCGGATGATGACGGAGCTTTATCCGGACGATCAGGCCGGGCACATGAATTACGCAAGCGCTCTCTACATAGCGGGGAAATACGACGCCGCACTGGCCGCTGCGCGCCCACTTCTGCTGGCCCAGTACTCCCAGCGAGCGCTTGCGCAGAACTTCATTGGCCGCATCCACCTTGCATTGGGGGAAGTGGAACAGGCGCAGCAGATGTTCAAGGAAGCCTCTGCACTTGATCGTGGCGCAAGCGACGTCTGGTTGGCGCTGAGCCTGGCGACGGCCCGGAACTATGAGGCGTCTGAAGCGACCTTTGCGCGCAGGCCGTTGCGCGACGTAGGTGAGCAGATCGAGCGCGCAAGCGCACTGGTGGACCAGCGCAAGCTGGTTGAGGCAAGCGCCCTGATCGAACGTGCCCAGGCAGATTGCGGTGGCGTGCCCGAAGTCTGCCGCGCGCTCGACGTGCTTGCGCTGCACCAGCGAAGGCTGAGCGGGAATCCGGCCCCCAGGGCCTCCTATGCGGCCATATTGGACGCATGGCTGAGAAAGGCAGAGCAACAGGATCCGGCGGCGCGGAGGGAAACGGCGCTGTTCGTGCTGGCGACTGCGTACCACACTGTGCGCGCGGGCCATGCAGGGACAGTGAAGGCCCGCGCAGATGCATTGAAGGCGCTGGTGCAGAAGGAAGACGAGCCACGGGTGCATCAGCTATGGACGCTGGTACAGGCCGCGATCGAGGTCGACGATGGGCAGCCCGCGCGGGCGCTGGTGTCGTTGGAGCCTTTGGTCAACGGCAGTGAGCTGTATCAGGTCCACGTTGTACTTCAGGATGCGTACGCGGCGCTTGATGACGCTGGCGGCCAGGCGAACGAGCGGGACTGGCTGGAGAAGCAGCGGGGCCGCGCCTACGCCGAAGAGATAAGCATGTACGTACTGCAGTCGCTCAATCTGGACGATGCAGCCCGGTTGAGAAGCAGCGGCACGCAGGGTGCCGCTGCTCCCTAGCCTTCATCAGGCATCGTCGTCCAGCGACTTGGCCGGGCCGCCGGCCTCGAAGCAGAACACAACGCGGAACGGCCCGTTCACCTGCAGCTGTCGCGCCAGTTTCCCGCGCATTTCCTCGAACTCTTCTTTCGAAGCAAGGCTGGCGACCGGATCGCAGCAAAGCACGGTCGCCTCCGGATCGACCCCAAGGGTCTCCAACGCTTTCGAGGGGTTGGCGGCAAATTCTTTACGGAATTCATCATCCTTGCTCAGCAGGTCAAGAAGCTGCTGCACGGTATCTTCCGGGAGCGGGGTATTCGTCGAAGTCATCTGAAGGGCCTGCAGTTGGAGGAAATCAGGACGTTATCGGCGGCCGCGGCGATACATTGAGTTCCAGTGGATGGAACATCGTGGCCAGCCAGTGACGGGTTCCGGCCCCCCAGCCGGTGCGGCTATATTGGCGGGAACCCGGGTGGATCATAGACCTTTGCGATGAAGTTTCGCCGTTGCCAGATGCTGTTCGTGGAGCCACGCGAGCAGGCCGAGTTCCGTCTCGAGGGTATTCTTGCCGGCGGTAGCGGCCTGCACTACTGGCAGACCATGGTGGCATTGGCCGCCCATCTCGACGAGCCGGTCTTCCTGACCACGGAAGAGGCGACCCTGCTGCTGTCCTGCAGCGCAGAGCGCTGGCAGGACCTGGTGGAGGTGCCAGCGGACAGTGATCGGATCATGAGACTTGCGGCGAGTGGGGTCCTGCTGAGCGACCTGCCGGAGCATGCGCACCACGCTGCCGCCGACGCCCAACTGCGTGCCTCGCACTGGTGGCCGCTGGGTGCTCTGTTCCACCGGCTTTCCCGTTGGACAGCTGTGGACAGCGTTGCGGAGATGGAGCAAAACCAACTCGTCACGGCCCAGGACCTGGTTCGGCGTCTGGGCGCACCTCCCGCAGAGACGCTGCCACGCGCTGCGGGCGCGGTTGCCCTACCGCGACGGGAAGCTTCGCAGCTTGACGACCTGCTCGCCGCCCGAACCACGTGCAGGAACTTCGACACCACCAGACCGCTGCCCTTGGCACTTCTCGCGGGAACGCTTGAGCATGTGTTGATGGCGAGGTCGCACGTGGAGCCGGAGCCTGGCGCGCGTTTCCTGAAGAAAAACGTGCCGTCTGCGGGAGGCCTGCATCCTATCGAGGCGTATGTGGTCGCCCAGTCTGTGGACGGGCTTGAGCCGGGCCTGTACCACTACCATCCCGTAGCGCATGAGTTGGCCAGGACACCTTTACAGCCTGACGCGCTCCCGTCCTTCGTCCTTCGCCTGCTGGCGGGCCAGCGCTGGTTCGCCGATGCGCACGTCCTGGTGATCCTGGTCTGCCGCTTTGAGCGCAACTTCTGGAAGTACCAGAACCACGTCAAAGCGTATCGCGCGATAACGCTGGACGCCGGGCACATTTCGCAGGCCATTTACACCGAGGCGACAGCCAACGGGCTGGGGGCCTTCGTTACCGCCGCCATCAACGAGAGCGAGGTGGAGAATCTCCTTGGGCTGGAGCCGATGGCTGACGGTCCGGTCGCAGTATGCGGTGTAGGCTGGCGTTCGGCGCAGATGGAGACCTCGGAGATGGATCCTGCCGGCCGCGTTTGGAAAGTGGGCGTTTGATGCCGGCCCAGCTCCATGTACTCCGCGCTTGGCGGCGCGCGGCAGCGGTCGTCGCACTGGTCGCCCTGCTGGGACTCGCTGCCTGGGTGCTGCTGCGCCCGGAGCCGGCCATCGCTTTCGCCGAGCGTGACTGGGTGGTGCTGGCCGACGTGGACAATGCCAGCGGCGAGGCGGTGTTCGACGACTCCCTGCAGCGCGCGCTGTTGATGAGCTTGGAGCAGTCGCGCTACGTCAACGTGCTCTCCAGCAGCAAGGTGAGCGAATCGCGCGACCTGCTGCGGGTGCCGACCGGGCGCGTGCTGGACCGCGAGCTCGCCAGTGACGTGGCCGCGCGCGAGGGTGCGCGCATGGTGCTGGCGCCGTCCATCCGCCAGTCGGCCGGACACTATCTGGTCAGTGTCGACCTGCTCGACCCGGCCAGTCGTGCGGTGGTGCGCCGTTATCGCGCCAAGGCCGACGCCTCGACCGACGTGATGGCCGCGGTGGACGACGTGGTCGGCCAGCTGCGTGCCGGCCTCGGCGAATCGGTGGCGTCGGTGCAGCAGTCGGTGCCGTTGCCGCAAGCCTCCACCGCCAACCTGCAGGCGCTCAAGTCGTTCGCGCTGGCCGAACACGCGCTGGGCCGACGCCGCTTTTCCGAGTCGGCCAAGCTGTACGAAGCAGCCATCGACGCCGACCCGGACTTCGCCATGGCCCACATCGGCCTGGCCAAACTGCTGGTGCGGTTGGAGCAGCGCGCGGAAGCGCAGCCGCACCTGGCGCGTGCGCTGTCGGTGAACCAGCGCCTCCCGCATCGCGAGCGCCTGTATCTGAAGGCGTGGAGCAACGAACTGAGCCCGGATTCCTGGCCTCTGGACGACTGGCGCGTGCTCGCCGACGTCTATCCCGATTCGTTCGCCGGTCTGTCCAATACCTCGTGGTACCTGCTCACCGACAACCGCTTCGATGATGCCGAACCCTACGCGCGCGCCGCGGCCGTGCCGCAGGATCCAATGCGTTCCTACCCCATCGCCCATCTGGGCTGGATCCAGCTCGGCACCAACCGCTACGACGAGGCGCTACGCAGCTTCGAGCTGTCCGAGCAGCTCACCGGCCGACCTGTCAGCGATCCCCGTGCCGACGTGCTGATCGCGATGCGCCGCTACAAGGAAGCGCAGGACCTGCTGGCCCAGCTGAGCAAGCCGCGCGACGAACTGCAGGCGATGATGAACGTGCGCGTGCGGGTGTTGTTGGCGGCCGACCAGGACGACTGCACCGGCATGGGCGAGGCGCTGGCCTCGGAACCGACCCCGACCGAGTCGGCCGACTTCCGCGTGCATGCCGAGCTGATGCGGGCGGTGGTGGACACCGCGTGCCAGCAGGGCAGTGCGGAGACGCTGGCCGGCATCGCCACGCAACTGCGCCCGCTGCTGGCGGCCGGCAACCATCCCAGCCTGCCCGACCGTGCGCTGCGACTGCTGTCGCTGGTGTACCTGGCGCAGCGCCAGGGCGACCACGCGCTGGCCGATCGGCTGCTGGCCGAGTACGGCCCGCTGCTGCTGAAACAGAAGAATCCGATGATCGGCAAATGGCGCACCGTGGTGCAGGCCATGCAGAAGGTAGGGCAGGGTGCACCGGCCCAGGGCGTGGCCTTGCTGAAGCCGCTGATGGACGGCACCGAGCCGGTGCAGGCGCGCGTAGCGCTGCGCGAAGCCTATCGCCAGCTGGGTGACGTTGGGGAATTCCACAAGCAGAACGAATGGCTGTTCGCCAACCGCGGCAGGGCGATCGCGGAGATCGCCAACACCCAGTTGATGCAGGCGTTGAACGTGCACGACACGGTGTCGGACGCAACGTTGCGTTGATAGCGGATTACGTTGCCTCGAAATCCACCAACACCGCACCATCCCCTACCTGGTCACCGGCCTTGACCCGATAACCCTGCACAGTGCCATCCGCCGGCGCCTGCAACGTGTGCTCCATCTTCATCGCTTCCAGCACCAGCAGTGGCGTACCGCGCGTTACCTTGGTGCCCGGTGCCAGCAGCGTCGCCACGATCCGGCCCGGCATCGGCGCCACCAGGCTGCCTGCATCGGCCACGCCCTGGTCGGCTTCGCTCACCGGATCATGCAGGGTGAAACGCTGCACGCCGTCTGTGCCGAACAGGTACAGCTCGCTGCCATCGCGCACGACCCGCGCGCGGTGCAGGGTCTGCCCGATCTGCAACGAAAGCTGCCCGCCGCCGACACGGCCAGTGGCCTGCACCTCGGCGTCATCCACGCGCAGCGACCACGCGCCGGCGCCGCCTTCCACCGCAACCGCACGCTGGCTGCCGCGATGCTCCAACGTCACCCGGCGCGCCGCGCGCTGCCCCAGCCGCCAGCCATCACTGGCCTGCCACGGCGAGTGCGGGTCGCGCGCATCGTTGCTGGCCGGCGCGTCGGTGGCTACCGCAGCCACCGCCGCCAGCGCCCACGACGCAGCATCCGTATCGCTGTCCACCAACGTCAGCGCCGCCTGCTCGCGCTCGATCAGCGCCGTATCCAGCTTCGCGTTCGCGAACGAATCGGTCATCACCAGCCGACGCAGGAACGCCGCGTTGGTGGTCACGCCCACCACTTCGCACTCGGCCAGCGCCTGCTGCATGCGGCGCAACGCCGCGTCGCGGTCCACGTCCCACACGATCAGCTTGGCGATCATCGGGTCGTAGAACGGGGTGATCGCATCGCCCTGTTCCACGCCGGCATCCACGCGCACGTGCGCGTTGCCCGCAGGCAGGCGCAGGTGGCGCAGGGTGCCGGTGGAGGGCAGGAAGCCCTTGTCCGCATCCTCGGCATACAGTCGCGCTTCCAGCGCATGCCCGCGAATCTGCAGCTGCTCCTGCTGCAGCGGCAGCGGCGCACCACTGGCCACGCGCAGTTGCCATTCCACCAGGTCGGTACCGGTGATGCACTCGGTCACCGGGTGCTCCACCTGCAGGCGGGTGTTCATTTCCATGAAGTAGAAATCGCCACCGGGCCCGGCAATGAACTCCACCGTGCCCGCACCCACGTAGTTCACGGCGCGCGCGGCATCCACCGCGGCCTTGCCCATCGCGGCGCGGCGCTCGGCGGTCATGCCCGGCGCAGGCGCTTCTTCCAGAACCTTCTGGTGGCGGCGCTGCACCGAGCAGTCGCGCTCGAACAGATACACCACGTTGCCGTGGCTGTCGCCGAACACCTGGATTTCAACGTGGCGCGGACGCTCCACGTACTTTTCCACCAGCACGTGCGCGTTGCCGAACGCCGACTGCGCCTCGCGCTGGCAGCTGGCCAAGGCATCGATGAAGGCCGCGCTGTCGTCCACGCGGCGCATGCCCTTTCCACCGCCGCCGGCACTGGCCTTGATCAGCACCGGGTAGCCGATGGCATCGGCCTGCTCGCGCAGGAATGCCGGGTCCTGCGCGTCGCCGTGATAACCCGGCGTGAGCGGCACGCCCGCCTGCGCCATCAGCGCCTTGGCCGCGCTCTTGTCGCCCATCGCGCGGATTGCAGCAGCAGAAGGGCCAATGAACACGATGCCGGCCTCGGCACAGGCTTGCGCGAAGTCCGCGTTCTCGGACAGGAAGCCGTAACCCGGATGGATCGCCTGCGCACCGGCGCGGCGTGCAGCGTCCAGGATGGCGTCCGCACGCAGGTAGCTTTCGCGCGCCGGGGCCGGGCCGATACCCACGGCTTCGTCGGCCAGGCGCACATGGCGTGCGTCGCGGTCCGCGTCGGAGTACACCGCCACCGTGGCAATGCCCAGGCGCTGGCAGGTGGCGATGACGCGGCAGGCGATTTCGCCACGGTTGGCGATCAGGATCTTGGTGAACATGGTGGTCTCGTTGCGCATGCCAGGGGGCCGGATCACATCCGGAACACGCCGAAGTCGGTCTTGCGGGCGGGGGCGTTGAGGCTGGCCGACAACGCCAGGCCCAATACCCGGCGGGTATCGGCCGGGTCGATGACACCGTCGTCCCACAGCCGTGCACTGGCGTAATAAGGGTGGCCCTGCTGCTCGAACTGGTCGCGGATCGGGCTCTTGAAGCTGTCCTCTTCCTGCGCCGACCACTGTCCGCCCTTGGCTTCAATGCCGTCGCGCTTGACCGTGGCCAGCACGCTGGCAGCCTGCTCGCCACCCATCACGCCGATGCGCGCGTTCGGCCACATCCACAGGAAGTTCGGCGAATAGGCGCGGCCGCACATGCCGTAGTTGCCGGCACCGAACGAACCGCCGATCACCACGGTGAACTTGGGCACCTTGGCGCAGGCCACCGCCATCACCAGCTTCGCCCCATCCTTGGCGATACCGCCGTGTTCGTACTTGCGCCCGACCATGAAGCCGGTGATGTTCTGCAGGAACACCAGCGGAATGCCACGCTGCGTGCACAGTTCGATGAAGTGCGCGCCCTTCAGCGCGGACTCGGAGAACAGGATGCCGTTGTTGGCGATGATGCCCACCGGGTAGCCGTGCAGGTGCGCGAAGCCGGTGACCAGCGTGTTGCCATAGCGGGGCTTGAATTCGTCGAAGCGCGAATCGTCCACCAGGCGCATGATCACTTCGCGCACGTCATACGGCTTGCGCGTGTCGGCGGGAATCACGCCGTACAGCTCCTGCGCCGGATAACGCGGTTCGGCCGGGGCCTGCACCGCCAGCGCCGGTTCCGGCTTGCGCCAGTTGAGCTGGGCAATGATGGCGCGCACGCGGGCGAGTGCCTGCAGGTCGTTGTCGGCCATGTGGTCGGCAACGCCGGAAATGCGCGTGTGCACATCGGCGCCGCCCAGTTCTTCGGCGGTGACCACTTCACCGGTGGCCGCCTTCACCAGCGGCGGGCCGCCCAGGAAGATGGTGCCCTGTTCGCGCACGATCACCGTTTCATCGCTCATCGCCGGCACGTAGGCGCCACCGGCGGTGCACGAGCCCATCACGCAGGCGATCTGCGGAATGCCCTGCGCGGAGAGGTTGGCCTGGTTGTAGAAGATGCGGCCGAAATGATCGCGGTCCGGGAACACCTCGTCCTGCAGCGGCAGGAACGCACCGCCCGAGTCCACCAGATAGATGCATGGCAGGCGGTTCTGCTCGGCCACTTCCTGCGCGCGCAGGTGCTTCTTCACCGTCATCGGGTAGTAGGTGCCGCCCTTGACCGTGGCGTCGTTGGCCACGATCACGCACTCAACGCCTGAAACACGGCCGATGCCCGCGACCACGCCGGCACTGGGAATCGGGTCCCCATACATGCCGTGCGCGGCCAGCGGCGCGATTTCCAGGAACGCGCTGCCGGGATCGAGCAGGGCGTCGATGCGGTCGCGCACCAGCAGCTTGCCGCGCGCGGTGTGCTTCTGCCGCGCCGCCTCGCTGCCGCCCAGCGCGGTCTGCGCCAGGGTGGCGCGCAGGTCGTCGACCACCGCCTGCAACGCAGCGCGGTTGGCTTCGAAGGTATCGCTGCCGGGTTGCAGCTGGGTGCTCAGTACAGTCATCGCAGGGCCCTTACTTGGTGCGCTGGAACAGTTCGCGGCCGATCAGCATGCGGCGGATTTCCGAGGTGCCGGCGCCGATTTCATACAGCTTGGCATCGCGCCACAAACGCCCGGTCGGGTACTCGTTGATATAGCCGTTGCCGCCCAGGATCTGGATCGCCTGGCCGGTGAGCCAGGTGGCCTTCTCGGCCGAGTACAGGATCGCGCCGGCAGCGTCCTGGCGGGTGGTGCGGCCCAGGTCGCAGGCGCGTGCCACCGCATACACATAGGCGCGGCAGGCGTTGAGGCCCACGTACATGTCGGCCAGCTTGGCCTGGATCAGCTGGAACGTGCCGATGGCCTCACCAAACTGCTTGCGCTCGTGCACGTACGGCATCACCACGTCCATGCCGGCCGCCATCAGGCCAAGCGGGCCACCGGAGAGCACCACGCGCTCGTAATCCAGCCCGGACATCAGCACCTTGACCCCGCCGCCCACCGTGCCCAGCACGTTGGCTTCCGGCACTTCGCAGTCTTCGAACACCAGCTCGCAGGTGTTGGAGCCGCGCATGCCGAGCTTGTCCAGCTTCTGCGCGGTGCTGAAACCCTTCATGCCCTTTTCGATCAGGAACGCGGTGATGCCCTTGGCGCCGCCGTTCGGGTCGGTCTTGGCATACACCACCAGCACGTCCGCATCCGGGCCGTTGGTGATCCACATCTTGTTGCCGTTGAGCACGTAGTGGTCGCCGCGCTTGTCCGCGCGCAGCTTCATGGACACCACGTCCGAACCGGCGCCCGGCTCGCTCATGGCCAGCGCGCCGACCTTCTCGCCGCTGCACAGGCCGGGCAGGTAGCGCTGCTTCTGTTCTTCGGTGCCGTTCTTGCGCAGCTGGTTCACGCACAGGTTCGAGTGCGCGCCGTAGGACAGGCCGATGGCGCCCGACGCGCGCGAGATCTCTTCCATCGCCACCACGTGGGCCAGGTAGCCCATGCCGCTGCCGCCGTATTCTTCTTCCACGGTCAGCCCGAGCAGGCCCTGCTCGCCGAGCTTGCGCCACAGCGCATGCGGGAACAGATTCTCTTCGTCAGCCTTGGCCGCCAGCGGCGCGATCTCGGCCGAGGCAAAATGGGCCACGCTCTGGCGCAGCATGTCGATCTCTTCGCCCAGGTCGAAGTTCATGGTGGGGACGTGCATGAGGCGGCTCCGAGCGGCAGAAGGTGACGATAGGCCTCCAGCCTAGTCCTCCCGGCAGCAAAAGTGAACACAAATTCAAAAATTGAACATAGAATCAGCAAATGGCCTATAAACGCTCCGCACTGATGGAAGAACGCCTGGCCGGGGCCCGCGAGCGGATCCTGCTGGCGACCCGTCGCCTGGTCGCCGCCGGCGGCTACCGCAATGCCCCGGTGACCGCCGTGGCCGCCGAGGCGGGGGTGTCCACAGGCCTGATCTACCGGCACTTCCCGTCCAAGGCCGAACTGTTCGTGGAGGTGCTGACCGATGCGGTCGAGCACGAACTGCGCATCTTCGAAGGCATTGCCGCCGAACCGCTGCCCGCCCCGGAGCGCCTGCGCCGGGCGATCACCGCCTTCGTACGCCGAGCCTTGGCCGGCCCCGGGTTGGCCTATGCCTTCATCGCCGAGCCGGTGGACCCGGAAGTGGAAGCCGAGCGCATCCGCTGCCGCCGCCTGTTCGGTGACGTATTCCGCCGCATCGTGGACGACGGCGTGGAAGCCGGCAGCTTCCCCGCGCAGGACACCGAGGTGGCTGCGGCCTGCATCGTCGGGGCGTTTACCGAAGCGCTGGTCGGCCCCACCGCGCCCAGCCGCGACGGTCATGGCGACCAGACCGCACTGGTGGAATCGATCTGCGTTTTCTGCCTGCGCGCTGCAGGCGGCTGATGCTGCAATGCATCACCTGGCGGCGGCTTGCAGAGCGCCGCCGACGCTGGTCATACTCGGCGGACAAGCCGTAGTCCAACGACTGCCAGCCAGGGGTGAAAGAGAGTGCGGAATTACGACCTCGAGTTCCTGAAACGCTTTTCGATGCTGATTGCTTTCCTGATGGCCCTGACGCTCGGACTGATCCTGTTCGCTGCGTACCTGCACACCCGCGTTCCCCCTGAAATCTCGCCCCAGGCCGTCAAGCGCACTGAACAGCGCATTGCCCCGGCCGGTGCGGTGTATGCCGGTGCCACCGGCATGGCGGACCAGGCGGCGGCGAAGGCCGCAGCCCTGGCCAAGGCCGCCTCGCAGGTCGCCTATGGCGGCACCACCGACGGCAAGGTGATCTTCGACAACCTGTGCACGGCGTGCCACACCACCGGCGTAGGCCAAGCGCCGACCCTGGACCACGCGCATTGGGATGGTCGCCTGGGCCAGGGCAAGGACACGCTCTACAAGCACGCCATCGAGGGCTACACCGGCCCGGACGGCGGCATCATGCCGCCCAAGGGTGGCAATCCGGCGCTGACCGAAGAGCAGATCCACGCCACCGTGGATTGGATGCTGGCGAATCTGAAGTAATCGGTGGGGCGGGGTCATTCCCGCGTCCGGCATCGCGGGGGACACGCATGGCGTGTCTCTACGTGGGTCCGGCACCGCGATGACACGCGTGGCGTGTCACTACCGGGGTCTGCCACCATCCGCGTAGCGACACGCCATGCGTGTCCCACGGAAACCCACCCCAAGCGGGCTTTGCCCAACCCGCCCAAATCCCCACCCGTGCCCGCTTCCCGCCACAATTCGGCGTTAGTCTGTGCACCCGTTCTCCATGACCACCCCGCCGATGCGCCGTCGCTCCCTCGCTCTTGCCCTGTCGCTGCTGCCCGCCACCGCGTTCGCCCAGGCCCAGCCGCAGGCACACCCGACCGCATCGCCGGCGGCGGCTCCTGCTTCCGCCACCGTCACCCTCACCGCCGCCCCCGCCGACTGGCGCGCGCTCGACGGCCAGCACGTGCGCATTGCCGCGCCGCTGACTCTGGCCGGCACCGACGGCCTCACCCGCTTCGGCGAACTCACCGTCTCCTTCGAAGGCCGTCTCTGGCAGCCCAGCGAAGTGGCCGCCCCCGGCACCGACGCCCACGCCAAGGTCATCGCCGACAACCAGCGCCGCCGCCTGCTGCTCGATGACGGCAGCAGCGCGCGCGACCCCGGCCCGGTCGCCTACCTGCCGCCCAACGCCACCCTGCGCACCGGCACCGTGCTGCGCAACGTGGAAGGCATCGTGCACGTGGATGACAAGGGCACCCCGCGCCTGCAGGTGACCACCCCGCTGCAGCTGCCCGCGCTCGCCCGCCCGGAAAACGCCCCGGTGGTTCCCGGCGCACTCAAGGTGGCGGCGTTCAACCTGGAAAACTTCTTCAACGGCGACGGCCAGGGCGGCGGCTATCCCACCCTGCGCGGCGCCCGCACCCTGGCCGAACACCAGGCGCAGACCGCCAAGCTGGTCGCCACCGTCAACGCCCTCGGCGCCGACGTGGCTGCGCTGATGGAACTGGAAAACGACGGCTACGGCCCGCAGTCGGCCATCGCCGAACTGGTCGCCGCACTCAACGCGAACCGGGGCAAGGGCGCCGATTGGCGCTTCATCGACGCCGGCAAGGGCCCGGGCGACAACCCGATCCGGGTCGGCATCATCTACCGCAGCTCAAAGGTGACCCCGGTCGGCGCCCCGGCCGTGCTCGAAACCGCCCCGTTCGGCCCGCACAGCCGCGTGCCGCTGGCCCAGGCCTTCCGCGCCGGCAAGGGCGCGCCGTTCGTGGTGGTGGCCAACCACTTCAAGTCCAAGGGCTGCTCCGAAGCCAGCGGCGCCGACGCCGACCAGAAGGACGGCCAGGGCTGCTGGAACCCCACCCGGGTCGAATCGGCGCGCCTGCTCAACCAGTGGCTGGGCACCGACCCGACCGGTGCGGGTACCTCAGACGCCATCCTGCTCGGCGACTTCAACGCCTACGCCATGGAAGCCCCGATCCGCACCCTGCATGACGCGGGTTGGCGAGACGCCTTCGCCGTGGCCAAGGTCGACCGCCCCTACAGCTACGTCTACAGCGGCATGACCGGCCGCCTCGACCACGCCCTGCTCAGCCCGGGCATGGCCAAACGCCTGCGCGGCGCCGCCGAGTGGCATATCAATGCCGACGAAGCCGATGAGGTGGGTTACCAGGGCCGTAATGAAGCCGGCCCGTGGCGCAGTTCGGACCACGACCCGTTGATTCTCGGGTTCGACAGGTAATCGTCGCCGTCGCAGCCACGCAGGGCGTGGCTCTACCGGCGGGGGCGGTTGGATCTGAGGTAGAGCCACGCCCTGCGTGGCTGCGCCAATCATCCCCAGGCGATAAAACCAATCGCCACCACCGCCAACGCCAACCCCGCGCGGTTCCACCGCGTGGTCGGCTCGCCGAACGCGAACACCCCCACCAGCGCCCCCAGCACCACCACGCCGATGTTCATCCCGGCGAACACCGTGGCCGGGCTGTCCGGCAGCGCCTGGTGCGCGTGCACATAAAAGAGAATGTTGCCGCCATTGAGCAGCCCCAGCAGCGCCCCCGCCCCGGCATTGCGCAGGCTCAACCGGCTGCGCCCACTGGCATGCCGCCACAGCTGCACCGCCAGCATCAGCACGAAGGCAATGCTGAAACAGGCCAGCAGCGCCGCCATCGACGGTGTGCCCGACAACGCCACCTGCTTCAACAGCACGTCCACCAGCGCAAACCCCACCCACACCGCCAGCAGCCAGCGCCAGCTGCCCGCCTCACCGGCCACCGCCGGCCCGCGAGGACGCAGGCTGATCCCCACCATCGCCACAAGCCCCAGTCCCAGCCCGAGCAGCTTGAGCGGCGTCGCGGTCTGCCCGAAGAACAGAAAAGCAGCCAACAACGACAGCAACAGCGACAACCGCTGCGCCACATCGGTGCGCACGATCCCGGCCACCGCCACCGCGCGACCCAGGATCAGGAACAGGGAAGGCAGCACCACCGCCAGCACCAGCAGCGCCGGCCAAGGCGCATGCGTGCTCTGCAGCGCCTGCAACGGCGGCTGCAGCACCAACGCCGTAAGCCCGGCGGCCACCAGGTAATTCCAGGTCACCATCTGCGCCACATCCAGGCCGCGCCGGGCGGCCAGCTTCAGCAGCACCGAGACCAACACACTGCAGACCACGCTGAAAAGCAGATAGAACATGGGGTTCCAGGCAGGCGCGGCGGTGAAGGCCGCAGGGGAGCGGTATTATGACGCCATGCACAATCCCACTTTCCCCACTGAAAGCGGCACCCTGCAGCTGGCCGGCCCGGTCGGCGCGCTGGAGGTGGCCGTCGATCTGCCCAAGGCCGACGTGCCCGCCCAGCCCGTGGTGGCGATCATCTGCCACCCGCTCTCCACCGAGGGCGGCAGCCTGCACAACAAGGTGGTGACCATGGTCGGCACCACCCTGCGCGAGCTGGGCGTCACCACGGTGCGCTTCAACTTCCGCAGCGTCGGCGCTTCGGCCGGCAGCTTCGACCACGGCAATGGCGAACAGGACGACCTCAAGGCGGTTGCCGCCTGGGTCCGCGAGCAGCGCCCGGACGCCACCCTGTGGCTGGCCGGTTTCAGCTTCGGCGCCTTCGTCTCGCTGCGCGCCGCCGCCGAACTGCAGCCGGACGTGCTGGTCTCCATCGCCCCGCCGGCCGGTCGCTGGGACTTCGACGGTGTGCAGCCGCCGACCCGCTGGCTGGTCATCCAGGGCGACGAGGATGAAATCGTCGACCCGCAGGCCGTCTACAACTGGCTGGACAGCCTGGACGCCCCGCACGAACTGGTACGCATGCCCGAAACCAGCCACTTCTTCCATCGCAAGCTGATCGACCTGCGCGGCGCCATCACCCACGGCGTCAAGCACTGGCTGCCCACTGCGGACAGCGCCAGCGCATGAGCGACACCCCGATGACCCCCTCCCAGCGCTACGCCGAAGGCGTGGCCAAGGGCGAATGGCAGAACGACCCGGCCCAGCACGCCGCCCTGGCCGAGCTGGACCGCATCCACCTGGCCCTGCTCGACAGCGCCCAGGATGGCTGGCTGGACCGCCTTTCGGCCTTCTGGAAGAAGCCCGAGCCGGTCAAGGGCCTGTACTTCTGGGGCGGGGTAGGGCGCGGCAAGACCTTCCTGGTCGACCTGTTCTACGACGGCTTGCCGATCGAGCAGAAGTACCGCACCCACTTCCACCGCTTCATGCGCGGCATCCATGAACGCCTGCGCGAGCACCAGGGCCAGAGCGACCCGCTGGCCAAGATCGCCCAGGAATGGCGGACCAGGCTGCGCGTGCTGGTGCTGGACGAATTCTTCGTCACCGACATCGGCGACGCCATGCTGCTGGCGCGCCTGCTCGAGCGCATGTTCGCCGAGGGCGTCACCCTGGTCACCACCTCGAATACCGCGGTGGAGAACCTGTACCTGAATGGGCTGCAGCGCGACAGCTTCCTGCCGGCCATCAGCCTGCTGCAGACCTACTGCGTGGAGCTGTACGCCGAAGGCACCGAAGACTACCGGATGCGCGCGCTGACCCACTCGCCGGTGTACCAGGCCCCGCGCGACGCCGAAAGCGACGCCTGGCTGGCCAGCCGCTGGGCCGCCCTGAGCGGCGGGCAGGCGCCCAAGGCCGGCAACATCGAGATCGAAGCGCGCAAGATCCCGGTGCGTGCGCGCGGCAAGAGCATCGTCTGGTTCGACTTCAAGGCCCTGTGCGAAGGCCCGCGCGGCCCCTCGGACTACATCGAGATCGCCCACGAGTTCAACACCGTGCTGCTGGGCGACATCCCGCACTTCGACCGCACGAATGAAGATGCCGCCCGCCGATTCGTGAACCTGATCGACGAGCTGTACGACCGCCACGTCAACCTGGTCTGTACCGCCACCGACGCCCCGGTCGCCCTGTACACCGGCACCCGCCTGCAGGGCTCATTCGAGCGCACCGCCTCGCGCCTGATCGAAATGCAGAGCGCCGAATACCTGGGCACCCCGCACCGGGCGTAATCCGCCCGGTGTCTTCCCGATTCGGGCGCATTCGTTACGTCCGCGTGACGCCCATCGTTCCGTTTTTCGACCCCCTGCATCACGCCGAAAAGTCGCCCCTGACGCTTGACTGCGCACTCCATTTCCACAGGTCGGGACCGTTCGTCGGACGCCCTTCCCAGCCGCTCCTTGCGCCACAAGGGATTGCCCAGATTCCCTACATTTGGCGTTGACTCCCCCATATACCCCCACTATCTTGTGGCTGGCCCTTCCACCGACCCCAAGTGGTGGAGGCCACCGCCGAGCCAGTCGCGACAATCTCCGGGGGGAGGGATGACCGGCGTCACCACGGGAGCTGCAGTCGCGCTTCCTGAGACGCCCTCGTGCCACCCTGAAGACCTGAGCGCGCCACCTAGTGCCGCCCCAAATCACGCCAAGAGGAAAACGCCGTGAGCACCGAAACTAGCGCAGCCACCACTCAGGAAAGCGAATTCCTGCTGACTTCGCCGCCGACCAATACGGCGATGAGCGTCACCAAGCGCAATGGAACGACCGAACTGGTGGATCTGAACAAGATCGTGCGCGCGGTGCAGCGTTCGGCTGAGGGCCTGCATGCGGTCGACCCGATGCGCGTGGCTACCCGCACCATTTCCGGCCTGTACAACGGCGCCACCACCCAGGAGCTGGACGAGCTGTCCATCCGCACCGCCGCCCTGCTGATCGGTGAAGAGCCCGAGTACGGCCGCCTGGCCGCGCGCCTGCTGGCCAACTACATCGCCAAGGAAGTGTCCGGCCAGGAAATCCACGCCTTCTCGCAGTCGATCGGCCGTGGCCACGAAGTGGGCCTGATCAACGACCGCCTGTTGAACTTCGTGCAGACCAACGCGCGCAAGCTCAACGATGCGATCGACATCGGCCTGGACCTGAACTTCGACTACTTCGGCCTGCGTACCCTGTACGACCGCTACCTGCTGCGCCATCCGCACACCCGCAAGGTGATCGAGACCCCGCAGCAGTTCTTCCTGCGCATCGCCAGCGCCCTGAGCGAAGACGTGCCGGAAACCCTGGCGCTGTACAAGCGCATGGGCAACCTCGATTACCTGCCGTCCAGCCCGACCCTGTTCAACTCCGGCACCACCCACGAGCAGCTGTCCTCGTGTTTCCTGCTGGACTCGCCGCAGGACTCGCTGGAATCGATCTATTCCAAGTACGGCGACATCGCCCAGCTGTCCAAGTTCAGCGGCGGCATCGGCGTGAGCTACACCCGCGTGCGTTCGCGCGGCTCGCTGATCAAGTCCACCAACGGCCATTCCAACGGCATCGTGCCGTGGCTGAAGACCATGGACTCGTCCGTGGCCGCGGTGAACCAGGGGGGCAAGCGCAAGGGCGCGGCCTGCGTGTACCTGGAAACCTGGCACGCCGACATCGAAGACTTCCTCGAGCTGCGTGACAACACCGGCGACGAATCGCGTCGTGCGCACAACCTGAACCTGGCCAACTGGATCCCGGACCTGTTCATGAAGCGCGTCGAGTCCGACCAGGAATGGTCGCTGTTCGACCCGCGCGTGGTGCCCGAATTCACCGACCTGTTCGGCGAAGCGTTCGAAGCCGCTTACCTGCAGGCCGAAGCCCAGGGCAAGGCCAACCGCACCATCTCCGCGCGCAAGCTGTACTCGCGCATGATGCGTACCCTTGCCGAAACCGGCAACGGCTGGATGACCTTCAAGGACAAGTGCAACCGCGCCAGCAACCAGACCCTGCGCGCCGGCAACGTGATCCACCTGTCCAACCTGTGCACCGAAATCCTGGAAATCACCTCGGCCGAAGAAACCGCGGTGTGCAACCTGGGCTCGATCAACCTGGGCAACCATTTCGACGTCCACGGCGAATTCGACTACGAAAAGCTGGCCGACACCGTGCGCCTGGCCGTGCGCCAGCTCGACCGCGTGATCGACCTGAACTTCTACCCGATCGAATCGGCCCGCCGCGGCAACCTGCGCTGGCGTCCGGTCGGCCTGGGCTGCATGGGCCTGCAGGACGTGTTCTTCCGCAAGCGCCTGGCCTTCGACAGTGCCGAAGCCCGCGCGCTGTCCAAGAAGATCGCCGAGACCATCTACTTCCACGCGCTGGAAACCTCGGTCGAACTGGCCCAGGAACGCGGCAAGCACCCGTCCTTCGCCGACACCCGTGCGGCCAGCGGCGAGCTGCAGTTCGACGCCTGGAACGTGGTGCCGGAAGACACCGCGCGTTGGGACGCCCTGCGTGAGCGCATCAAGGAACACGGCCTGCGCAACTCGCTGATGATCGCGATCGCCCCGACCGCAACCATCGCCTCCATCGCCGGCTGCTACGAGTGCGTCGAACCGCAGGTGTCCAACCTGTTCAAGCGCGAAACCCTCTCGGGCGACTTCCTGCAGGTCAACCGTTACCTGGTGAACGAGCTGAAGAAGCTCGGCCACTGGACCCCGGAAATGCGCGACACCATCAAGCTGGCCGAAGGCTCCATCCAGGGCATCCCGCAGATCCCGGAAGCCCTGCGCCACGTGTACCGCACCGCATGGGAACTGCCGATGCGTTCGCTGATCGACATGGCCGCCGACCGTGGCGCCTTCATCGACCAGTCCGCTTCGCTCAACCTGTTCATGGAAAGCCCGAACATCGGCGCCATGTCCTCCATGTACATGTACGCCTGGAAGCAGGGCATCAAGACCACCTACTACCTGCGTTCGCGTCCGGCCACCAAGATCGCCAAGACCACCGTCAGCAGCTACACCCCGGTCGAAGCCGTGGCCTGCTCGCTGGAAAACCCGGAAGCCTGCGAGGCTTGCCAATAAGACCGGCGTGCCGGTCCCAACGGGCTGGCGCCCCCGGCCGCTGATCGGCCGCTCCACTCGTAGCGCCGGGCTCTGCCCGGCCGCTTTTGATCGTAGCGCCGGGCTCTGCCCGGCCGCTCTTCGCAAGGAATCACCATGGCCGACAAGCCCCGCCAAATGCTGCTCGATCCCGGTTTTGAACTGACCCTGCGCCCGATGCGCTACCCGCAGTTCTATGACATGTATCGCAACGCGATCAAGAACACCTGGACCGTGGAAGAAATCAACTTCCAGATCGACATCAGCGACCTGCACGGCAAGATGTCGCCGGGCGAGCGCCACCTGATCCACCGCCTGGTCGCGTTCTTCGCCACCGGCGACTCGATCGTGTCCAACAACCTGGTGCTGAACCTGTACCAGCACTTGAACGCGCCCGAAGCGCGCATGTACCTCTCGCGCCAGCTGTACGAAGAAGCGCTGCACGTGCAGTTCTACCTGACCCTGCTCGACAACTACCTGCCGGATCCGGACGAGCGCGTCAAAGCCTTCGCCGCGGTGGAGAACATCGACTCGATCAAGAAGAAGGCCGACTTCTGCTTCAAGTGGATCGACTCGATCCAGGACCTCAAGCGCATCGAAACCCGCGAAGAGCGCCGCCAGTTCCTGCTCAACCAGATCTGCTTCGCCGCGTGCATCGAAGGCCTGTTCTTCTTCGCCGCCTTCGCCTACGTGTACTACTTCCGTTCGCGCGGCCTGCTGCCGGGCCTGGCCTCGGGCACCAACTGGGTGTTCCGCGACGAAAGCGCGCACATGGACTTCGCCTTCGAATCGGTCCGCGTGGTCCGCGAAGAAGAGCCCGACCTGTTCGACGACAAGATGAAGCAGGAGGTCTACGACATGTTGGCCGAAGCCATCGACTGCGAAGTGCAGTTCGCCGAAGACGTGCTCTCCGGTGGCGTCGCCGGCATCTCCACCCGCGACATGCGCGAGTACCTGCAGCACTGCGCCGACAACCACTTCGCCAAGCTCGGCATGGAAAAGAAGTACAACGTGCGCAACCCGCTGCCGTTCATGGAACTGCAGGACGTGCAGGAACTGACCAACTTCTTCGAACGCCGCCCCTCGGCCTACCAGGTGGGCGTGCAGGGCGAAGTCGCCTTCGACATGAACTTCTGAGTCCATCCAGAACGTGTCCCGAAAGACCCCGGCGCTGCCGGGGTTTTTTCGTTGTACGCCACCGTCTCACCGCCGCTGCCGTATCATCCGCGCGACACCCCTTCACACGGCCGCCCCCATGACCGCCACGCCCGACATCGTCCCGCCCACCGAAGTGCGCATGGCCGAAATCGTCTTCCCCAACCACACCAACCACATGGGCACCCTGTTCGGTGGCCAGGCGCTGGCCTGGATGGACAAGGCCGCCTTCCTCGCCGCCGCGCGCTACTCGCGCCGCACCGTGGTCACCGCCCGCTCCGACCAGGTCGACTTCAAGCTGCCGATCAGCATCGGCCAGATGGTCGAAACCATCGGCCGCATCGTCGAAGTCGGGCGCAGCTCGATGAAGGTGGAAGTGGAATTGATCGCCGAAGACCTGCACACCGGCGAGCGCAAGCTGTGCACCCGCGGCCAGTTCGTGATGATCGCGCTGGACGAAAACCACAACCCCACCGCCGTGCCGGCCCTGCCGGCCGATATCGCCGGACCCTGAACAGGCCGGGGCGATTGCGAAGCCCGCAATCGCCCCCATCTTGCTGGCATGCCTACGCCCCTGGCCGACTTCATCCACAGCGCGCGCCGCCTGTTCGTCCTGACCGGCGCCGGCTGCAGCACCGACTCCGGCATTCCCGATTACCGCGACGCCGACGGCCAGTGGAAGCGCACCCCGCCGGTGAACTACCAGGACTTCATGGGCGGCGAGCCCACCCGCCAGCGCTACTGGGCACGCAGCCTGATCGGCTGGCCGCGCTTCGGCCAGGCCCTGCCGAACGGCACCCACGCCGCCCTGGCCGCACTGGAAGCACGCGGCCAGGTGGAAGTGCTGCTCACCCAGAATGTCGACTGCCTGCACCAGCGCGCCGGCAGCGAAGCGGTGATCGACCTGCACGGCCGCCTCGACCAGGTGCGCTGCATGGGCTGCGAAACCCGCAGTGGCCGTGAGGAATTCCAGCACACCCTGCTGGCCGCCAATCCCGGCTGGGACGCGCTGGAGGCGGGCATCGCGCCGGATGGCGACGCCGATCTGGAAAACGTGGACTTCAGCACCTTCAACGTACCGGCCTGCCCGCACTGCGGCGGCATCCTCAAGCCCGACGTCGTGTTCTTCGGCGAAAACGTCCCGCGCGCGAGGGTTGAAGCAGTGCACGCCCACCTGCAGAACGCCGACGCCGTACTCGTCGTCGGCTCCTCGCTGATGGTCTATTCCGGCTACCGCTTCGTCCAGGCCGCCGCTAAGGCCGGCCTGCCAGTAGCTGCACTAAACCTCGGCCGCACCCGCGCAGATGACCTGCTGACCCTGAAGGTTGAACAGCCCTGCGCCCCCGCGCTGTCGTTCCTGCTGCCGGATGCGCTCCCGGCATGACGCACACATTCCGATGAATGCGCATCCCGGTAGAGCGGGGCTCTGCCCCGCCAGCTTCACCGTTCGACCCACATCCCGGCCGGCACGCCCTCCCCGCTAGAGCGTGGCCCTGCCGCGCTTCCCTCACCGTTCCACACAAACGGTTGCCCGCACCCCCACTTCGCGGTGCAATACCCACCTGTTCTGATCTCCCCCAAGACGCCCGCCCGTGAGCCAGCTCTTCTCCCCCGTGTCCTTCGGACCGCTCCAACTGTCCAACCGCATCGTCATCGCCCCGATGTGCCAGTACTCCAGCACCGACGGCCTGGCCAACGACTGGCACCGCCAGCACCTCGGCCAGCTCGCCCAGTCCGGCGCCGGCCTGCTGATCCTCGAAGCTACCGCCGTCCTCCCCGAAGGCCGCATCAGCTGGGCCGACCTCGGCCTGTGGGATGACGCCACCGAAGCCGCCCTCACCTCGGTGATCGCCTCGGTCAAGCAGTGGTCCCCGATGCCGCTGGGCGTGCAGCTTGCCCATGCCGGTCGCAAAGCCTCCTCGGCACGTCCGTGGGACGGCGGCGGCCAGATCCCGGCCTCCGACCCGCACGGCTGGACCCCGCTCGCCCCCTCGGCAGTGCCGTTCAACAAGACCGACACCGTCCCCACCGAACTGGACGCCGCCGGCATCGACGTCGTGGTCGAAGCCTTCGTCACCGCCGCCCGCCGCGCCGAACGCGCCGGCCTGGACCTGATCGAACTGCACGGCGCCCACGGCTACCTGCTGCACCAGTTCCTCTCGCCGCTCAGCAACCATCGGCAGGACGAATACGGTGGCTCACTGGAAAACCGCATGCGCCTGCTCGTGCGCGTGTTCGACGCCGTGCGCGAAGCCGTCTCCGACCGCGTCAGCGTTGGCGTGCGCATCTCCGCCACCGACTGGGTCGCCGGCGGTTGGGACATCGAACAGAGCAGCACGCTCGCCCAGATCCTGGACATGCGCGGCTGCCAGTTCCTGCACGTGTCCAGCGGCGGCCTCGACCCGCGCCAGCAGATCACCCTCGAACCGGGCTACCAGGTGCAGTTCGCCGCCGCGCTCAAGGCCAAGGTCCGCATGCCGGTGATCGCCGTGGGCCTGATCACCGACCCGGCCCAGGCCGAATCGATCCTGCGCCACAACCACGCCGACGCCATCGCGCTGGCCCGCGGCATCCTCTACGAACCGCGTTGGCCGTGGCACGCCGCCGCCGCCTTGGGCGACTCGGTCACCCCGGCCCCGCAGTACCTGCGCTGCGAACCGCGTGAAGCACGCGGCGTGTTCAACGCGCCAGGCGCGTAACACGTACCGGTAACGCCCCACCGTTGGTGGGGCGTGCCCGGGCGCACGCAGGAAGGTTTCAACTGACAGCAACGCTGCCTCTCGCGATTCGGGTCCACTAAACTCGACCCATGCGCCCCGATTCCATCCTCACCCTCTCATGCCCGGACCGTACCGGGATCGTCTACCGCGTTTCCGGCCTGCTGTTCGAGCAGGGCTGCAACATCCTCGATGCGCAGCAGTTCGGTGACGACGAGAGCGGTCGATTCTTCCTACGTGTGCATTTCGACCGCGACCCGGGCCAGCCCATCGAAACCATCCAGAACCGGATGGCCGGCCTGGCAACCGACTTCCACATGGACTGGCAACTGCACGACGCCCGCCGCCGCGCGCGCCTGCTGGTGCTGGTGAGCAAGCAGGGGCACTGCCTCAACGACCTGCTGTTCCGCGCGCACAGCCGCCAGCTGCAGGTAGACATCGCCGCCGTTGCCTCCAACCATGAAGACTTCGGCGCACTGGCAGGTTCCTACGGCATCCCGTTCCATCATCTGCCGGTCAATGCGGACAACCGCGCCGTGCAGGAACAGCAGATCATTGATCTGGTCGAACGCGAGCAGATCGACCTGGTGGTGCTGGCCCGTTACATGCAGATCCTGTCCCCGCGCCTGTGCCAGGCACTGGCCGGCCGCGCGATCAACATCCACCACAGTTTCCTACCCAGCTTCAAAGGTGCCCAGCCGTACCACCAGGCGCACGCACGCGGGGTCAAGATCATCGGCGCCACGGCACATTACGTCACCTCCGACCTCGACGAAGGCCCGATCATCGAACAGGACGTCGCGCGCGTCGATCACGCCATGACCCCACGCGATCTCGTGCGCCTGGGCAGCGACACTGAATCGCAGGTGCTCGCGCGTGCCGTACGCAGGCACGTAGAGCACCGCATCATCCTCAACGGCCATCGCACCGTCGTATTCCGCTAAACGGCCGCAACCGACACGCGTCACGGGACGGATATCCGGTAGCGCCGGCCGTTGGCCGGCCCTCCCGATGCCCGAACGACACGCACCAACAAAATTCACCGAAAATCCCCGGTAGTGCCGGCCGCCGGCCGGCTCCCCAGCAACAACACGCCCACCCGGACCAAACGGACCACCTCGTGCTCGCACCCTACTGGGCAGAATTCCTAAGCCTCGCCGTCATCCACTTCCTCGCCGTCGTAGCCCCAGGCCCGGACTTCGCCGTAGCCGTCCGCCAGAGCGTCCGCTTCGGCCGCAAGGCCGGCATCTACACCTCCCTCGGCATCGGCGCCGGCATCTCGGTCCACGTGATCTACACTCTGATCGGCGTGGGCGCGCTCCTGCATACAACCCCGTGGCTGATGACCGCAGCCAAATGGCTCGGCGCCGCGTACATCTTCTACCTGGGCGTGAAGTTCCTCGCCAGCAAACCGGGCGGCACGGGTGGTGTAGTCGCCGACGGAAAACCCGAGGCAGCGCAGCAAAGCCCAAGGCAGGCATTCGTCATCGGCTTCATGACCAATGCGACAAACCCCAAGGCAACCCTGTTCTTCCTCGCGGTGTTCACCACGATCGTCAGTGCGCAGACCCCGTTGCCCATCCAGCTGCTCTACGGCGCATGGATGTGCATGGTCAACGCCGCCTGGTTCGTGCTGGTCAGCGTCGCCTTCTCAACCGCAGCCGTGCGGCAGAAGTTCCTGAGCACCAGCCACTGGTTCGAACGCGTAATGGGCGTGCTGCTGATCGGGTTCGCGCTGCGGTTGGTGTTCATGGCGTAGAAGCGGCTACCGTGCCCCGTGCTACGATTGCCGCATCTGGATATGTACGGAGCGTTGGGCGAAAGCCCGAGGTGTTCAGATGCCGCCATTGGTTACAGGCCTTTGCCGTTTGATGGGAGTGATCCCTAAGGGCATCCGCGAAACCCCCGCAAGGGGGTTTGTTTTTTGGGGCCGAAAGCGGCCGGGCAGAGCCCGGCGCTACCTGGGGCCAGCCGGGCAGGGCCCGGCTCTACCGTTCCTCATCCGCTTTGCGTGAGCGCTTCTTCTTTGGTTCGTGCTTGCGATAGCGGTAGGGGAGGGGGACTGGGGTTTCATCCAGTACCAGCGTCACTCGCCCGGGTGAGGTCTCCACCCATACACGGTGACCCACCTTCAGCCCCAGTCGTTCAAGCCAGACCCCGCACAGCTGCAGGCGGGGAATGAAGAGCCCCGGTGGCAGGATGTTGCCGGCCGGGTGTTGCAGGGCGGAAATGCGGATGCTCTTGGGCTGGTGCCAGCCGATGCCGACCTGCTGGTTGGGGTCGGTAGACGAATCGATCTTCGAACTGTTCATGCGAGTACTCCCTTGGAAGTACTCCCTCGTCGGCGACGAGGGAGTCGGGAGGTTGATATCCGTTCGACCAACGGTGTGACTTATTT
This sequence comes from Stenotrophomonas bentonitica, assembly GCF_013185915.1. Classification (NCBI taxonomy): domain Bacteria; kingdom Pseudomonadati; phylum Pseudomonadota; class Gammaproteobacteria; order Lysobacterales; family Lysobacteraceae; genus Stenotrophomonas; species Stenotrophomonas bentonitica. The sequence goes on from NZ_JAAZUH010000004.1 coordinate 369,312, forward strand.
CCCCACGGGGTGTTGTATTCGCCACCCACCCGACGCAGAACTGCATACTTTCATTAGTCGAACGAGGGGATATCAAACCCCGAGCCCACACGATGCACAGCTGCTCAATGACAGAGAAGTTGGCATTTCCTAAGGATAGCGGTGTATCGATACGCCGCGTCTATGGTGCGTCGCAAGTGGGCCGGACTCAGGCTGGAGCGGCGTTCTTAGTGATACAGACGTCGCAGAATCAACGGTTCGACGCCCGTTGGAATGTCGAAGAATTTTGATGTGCGCTCGTCTAGCGCTGTCGTTAACGGCCGTTCGTGCGCTGGCTTCCGGTTGGGTCCGCGATGACACGCGTGGCGTGTCACTACGCGGAACCGGCGGATTGCGTGCACAGCTGCGTAGCGACACGCCATGCGTGTCCCACGCGCCGCCGGATCACACGCGCCCCTCAGACGATGGCGATCTTCGCCTTGGCCAGCGCCTCACGCACCATCGCATCATTGGCCTCGGTCACCGGCCGCGTCAGGTCCCAAAGGAACTTCACCCGGAACCCGAACTTCACCGCGTCCTGCGCACTCCACAGCACGCAATAGTCGCGCGCCAACCCGCACACATGCACCTCGCGGATACCACGCTCATGCAGCCACCCGGCCAAACCGGTGGGCGGGCGGTTCCCATCCGGCCCATGGTTCTCGCGGAAGGCGCTGTACGAGTCCACCTCGCGCCGTGTGCCCTTGCGCAGGATCAGGTCGGCCGGCGTCCAGTCCACCCCTGGATGCAACACCGCGCCTGGCGTGTCCTGTACGCAGTGGTCCGGCCACAGCGTCTGCGGCTGCGCGTGCAGCAGGATGGTCTCGAACGGCAGCTGGCCCGGTTGCTGGCTGGCATACGAGGCGTGATCCGCCGGGTGCCAGTCCTGCGTGGCCACCACCGTGCGATACCGGCGCTGGGCCAGCAACTCCGCAATGCCCGGCACGATGCCATCGCCGTCCACGCAGGGCAGCGCGCCGCCAGGCATGAAGTCCGGCTGCAGATCGATCACGACCAGGGCAACGTCAGCGGGGAAGTGCGTCATGGCATGCGTCATTCGGGTGGGGTGCCCCAGTCTAGCGGACACCCCGCCGCCATAAAGACGGCGGGGCTCGATCAACGCAACCGCACTCAGGCGGCGTTGGCGTCCGCCGTCTCATCGCGCAACTGCCGTGCCGCAGCCACCAGCGCTTCCAGCGCCGCCCGGGTCTCCGGCCAGCCACGGGTTTTCAAGCCGCAATCCGGGTTCACCCAGATCTGCTCCGGCCGCAGCACCTCGGCGGCCTTGCGCAGCAGCGACAGCATCTCTTCCTTGTCCGGTACGCGCGGAGAATGGATGTCGTACACACCCGGCCCGATCTCGTTCGGGTACTGGAACTTCACGAACGCATCCAGCAGCTCCATCCGCGAGCGCGAGGTTTCAATCGAGATCACGTCGGCGTCCATCGCCGCCACCGAGTGGATGATGTCGTTGAACTCGGAGTAGCACATGTGGGTGTGGATCTGGGTGGCGTCCCGCACGCCGCTGGCGCTGATCCGGAACGCTTCCACCGCCCAGTCCAGGTACTCGCGCCATTGCGCACGGCGCAGCGGCAGGCCTTCGCGGATCGCCGGTTCGTCGATCTGGATCACGCCGATGCCAGCCGCTTCCAGGTCCAGCACCTCATCTCGAAGTGCCAGTGCGATCTGCCGGCAGGTATCGGCACGTGCCTGGTCGTCGCGCACGAACGACCACTGCAGCACCGTCACCGGCCCGGTCAGCATGCCCTTCATCGGCCGGTCGGTCAGCGATTGCGCGTACTGCGACCAGCGCACCGTCATCGGCTGCGGGCGGCTCACATCGCCGTAAATCACCGGTGGCTTCACGCAGCGCGAGCCATAGCTCTGCACCCAACCGTTCTTGGTGAAAGCGAAGCCTTCCAGCTGCTCGCCGAAGTACTCCACCATGTCGTTGCGCTCGAACTCGCCATGCACCAGCACGTCCAGCCCGATCTGTTCCTGGATGCGCACGCAGTGTTCGGTCTGGCTGGCGAGGAAGGCGTCGTAGTCTGCGTCGGAAAGCGTGCCGGACTTGTTGCGGGCGCGCGCCTCGCGCACTTCCAGCGTCTGCGGGAACGAGCCAATGGTGGTGGTGGGGTAGCGCGGCAGCTTCAGTGCGGCCGCCTGCGCCAGGTGGCGCTGCGGGTAACGGCTATGGCGCTGCGCATCTGCTGCGGTCAGTGCGGAAAGACGCGCGGCCACCGCAGGGTTGTGCACGCGCGGCGAGCGGCGGCGCGATTCAATGCGCTCGCGCGAAGATGCCAGTGCCGCTTCGGCGCGTGCCGGCGCGTCGATGGCGTCGGCCAGTACGCGCAGTTCGCCCAGCTTCTGCTTCGAGAACGCCAGCCAGCCACGCAGTTCGTCGTCCAGCTTCTTCTCGTGGTCCAGGTCGACGGGGGTGTGCAGCAGCGAACACGAAGGCGCCAGCCACAGGCAGTCGCTGCCCAGCTGCCCATGCGTGTAGCGCGCCAGCACCAGCGCATTGTCCAGATGGGTGCGCCAGATGTTGCGGCCGTTGACCAGACCTGCCGAGAGCACGCGGCCAGCGGGCAGTGCCTTGATGACCGCATCCAGCTGTTCCGGTGCACGCACCAGATCCACGTGCAGGCCATCCACCGGCAGCGAGGCGGCCAGTTCCAGGTTGTCGTCCAGCGCGCCGAAGTAGGTGGCCACCAGCACCTTGGGGCGTGCAGCTTTGGCCAGCACTGCATACGCGCGGGTGATCGCGGCGCGGGCTTCCGGGCTGAGGTCCTGCACCAGCGCCGGCTCATCCAGCTGCACCCACTGCGCGCCGGCCGCCTGCAGCTGGCCCAGCAGCTCCACGTACACCGGCAGCAGCGCATCCAGCAGGTCCAGCGCCGGGCTGCCATCCACGGTCTTGGACAGCAGCAGGAAGGTCACCGGGCCAATCAGCACCGGGCGGGTTTCAATGCCCAGCGCCTTGGCTTGGCGGTACTCGGCCAGCGGCTTGTCGCCGCGCAGGGCGAAGCCTTGGCCGGCCTGCAGTTCGGGCACCAGGTAGTGGTAGTTGGTATCGAACCACTTGGTCATTTCCAGCGCATGCAGATCCACGCCATCGCGCTGCAGGCCGCGCGCCATCGCGAAGTAGCCGGTAAGCGGATCGGCGTCGGCCAGTGCGCGGTAGCGGGCCGGAATGGCGTCGAACAGGAAGGCGGCATCCAGCACCTGGTCGTACAGGCTGAAGTCGTTGCTGGGCGGAACGTCCACCCCGGCATCGCGCTGCAGCTGCCAGTGCGTGGCACGCAGTCCGGCGGCGGTGTCCAACAGAGAAGCGGCGCTGCTGTGGCCCGACCAGAACGCTTCCAGTGCGCGCTTGAGCTCGCGTTTGGCGCCGATGCGGGGGAAGCCCAGATTGGTAACAGTGGTCATGAAACGTATCCTCATTGCGTAGGCATTGAGGAACGAAGGAACTGCGCGGCCCGCACGCCATTGCTGCCGTGCCCGCCCCGCCAGCGACCTTCGCCCCCGCGGGCGAACCGGATGCCACGAAGCGGACGCACGGGGGCAGCGCCCTGCACTGTGCAAGGCGTCAGGCCCCGGCAACCTCCCCGCGGACGTTCCAGGTCGAATCAGAGGACGGTCGTGTCCTCCGGCCGGGGCCGGTATTCGGGCTGATGGACACGGGCGCGAACGCCCACCTACTCCCTGCCGCTTCCCAGGCTGCAAAGCCCAGTGCTGTTGGCAGGTGTCGTTTCCATTCACCGCTGCGGGGCAGCTCCGGAATGGGTGCACAAGGCACCGGCACCGGATTCCCGTTTAAACCCATCCCTTCATCGGCATGAAGAGATGGATACCTTCGGCGAGCACAAGGTAGGCCGATTGGGGGATGGGGTCAAGGGGAGGAGACTTATGCCACTGCATCCGCCGCGCCGCTTCCCCCGTATCTCTCCACGACCTCCCTCTGGAAACGGGCATGCGCCGCTCATTCACATTTCCTGCCGAGCTGCTTCTGCTGCTGTGTCCGCTGTTGGCCGGTGCCGAAACCGTCCAGCGCCAGGAAGGGCGCGCGTTCTCTGCCGAGGGGAACACGCTGCTCTACCGCGAAACCCATTGGCTGCAGGGCCCGCCCAACGCGCAGTCGCGGCTGGTGCTGTACCGCTGCGCTGATGGGCGGCCGTTCGCGCGCAAATGGATGACCCCGCAGGGCAGCGCGCAGACGCCGGACTTCAGCCTGGAAGATGGCCGTGACGGCTATCAGGAAGGCGTGCGCGGAAGTGGCGCGTCACGCACGGTGTACCTGCGTAGCTCCGCTGCAGCCGCGCCAGTCAGCCGCACGCTCACAGTCCCACCCGATGCCGTGGTCGACGCCGGTTTCGACGCAGCCGTGCGCGGCCACTGGGCCACCCTGCGCGACGGCAAGCCGGTGGCGTTCCAGTTCGTGTTGCCCAGCCGCCAACGCCTGGTGCCGCTGAAGCTGCAGCGCACCGGTGCAACCACCTGGCAGGGCCAGCCTGCCCAGCAGCTACAGATGAAGCTGGACGCCTGGTTCGGCTTCGCAGTGCCAGCAGTGACTCTGGTCTACGCCAACGCCGACCAGCGCCTGCTGCAGTTCACCGGTACCGGCAACGTGCGTGACGCCAAGGGCCGCTACCCGCAGGTGCGCGTGGAGTTCCCCAGTGCGCCTGCCGCCGCCACTGCGGCTGAGCTTGCCACGGCGAGGGGGCAGGATCTGGTGAAGACATGCGACAGCTGAATACCCCCTTGCAGCCAGTCAAAAGAGCAACGACCATGCAGGCACGCGCCTTGCCGACACCGAGTTCTCGATGCCTGAGTTGGATGCTTCCGATACCGCCGCAGCAGCACGCCTCAACGGGCTGCTGGTCCAGGTGGCCAGTGGTGATCGCCAGGCCTTCGAGCAGGTCTACCAGCTCGCCTCCGGGCGCCTGTTCGCGATCTGCCTGCAGCTGCTGCGCGACCGCAACGACGCCGAAGACGTGCTGCAGGAGGTCTTCACCTCGGTCTGGAACAAGGCCGGGCAGTTCGATCCTGCCAAGGCCTCGGCCATGACCTGGCTCTCCATGACCGCCCGCCACCGCGCGATCGACCGCCTGCGCGCCGCGCCGCCGCGCGCGATGGACGACCTCTCGGTGATCGAGGACCTGCCCGACGGCGATGCACAGCCACCGCAGGCGGCCGAGCAGTCTTCGGACCGCGCGCGCCTGGCGCAGTGCCTGGAAACCCTTGAGAGCAAGCGCCGCGCGCTGATCCGCGCCGCGTTCCTGGACGGCTCCAGCTATGAAGAGCTGGCCCGCCGCATCGGTTCGCCGCTGGGCTCGGTGAAGAGCTGGATCCGGCGCGGCCTTGGCCAACTGCGGGTGTGCCTGGAACGATGAACATCCGCGACCTTCACGACGAATACGACGACGAACAGCCGCCCAGCGCAGACATCCTGGCCGGCGAGTACGTGCTGGGCGTGCACGACGCCGCCGAGCGCCGCCAGCTGGAACAGCGCATCGCCCAGGACCCGGGCTTTGCCCGCCTGGTCGAACAGTGGCAGAACCGGCTGGCGCCACTGCTGGACTCGTTCGGCAGCGAAGCAGTGCCGGCGCATGTATGGCCGCGCATCCGCGCCGCACTGGGCTGGCCGGCAGCGGTTGTGGCACCGAAACTCTGGCAGCGCACCGGCTTCTGGCAGGGCATGACCGCCCTGGCCGCGGCCCTGGCGCTGGTGGCGGTGTTCAACCGCCAGCCGCTGCAGGAACCCGCACCGGTTACCCCGGTCGCCGTCACCCCGGCACCGACTCCGGCCGAGCCGGAGCAGGCGACCAAGCCGGTCACCCCGCTGCTGCACGACGACGGCACGCCCGGCTGGCTGGCCTCGGTCGACAAGGCCCAGGGCAAGGTGTTGATGGTGCCGGTACCGGCCGCAGCCGATGCGGCAGGGCGCGCGCCGGAGCTGTGGCTGATCCCGGCCGGCGGTACGCCGCGCTCGCTGGGTCTGGTCTCGATCAACCGCGCCCATACCGTGGCGGTGCCCGAGGCGCTGCGTGATGTGCTGGTGAACGGCTCGATGCTGGCGATTACCCTGGAACCGGCAGGCGGTGCGCCGCAGGGCATTCCGACCGGTCCGATCATCGCCAAGGGCGACATCGCCAACCTGTAAGGCACACCCCTTCCGGAATTAATTTCGGAAGGGGTGCATCCAAACGCGGGTGGCCTGCGTATCTCCTGATGAACCAGTCAGGAGATGCGCGACATGCAGTCCCGTTCCACCCCCGAGCCCCCCGCCTGCGCGCCGCGCGGCCGCTGGGCCACCGTGCTGCGCTGGTTCGACACCGGTGCGAACGCGCCCGTGGCCGGCGCGGAAGGCAACCGCGTGGACTGGCTGCGGGCGATCCCGTTCGTGGCCATGCACCTGGCCTGCCTGGCGGTGATCTGGGTGGGCGTGTCCTGGGTGGCGGTGGGCGTGGCGCTGGCGCTGTATGCCGTGCGCATGTTCGCCATCACCGCGTTCTACCACCGCTACTTCGCACACCGCACCTTCCGCACCTCGCGCGTGGTGCAGTTCGTGTTCGCGGTGATCGGCGCCTCCAGCGTGCAGCGCGGTCCGCTGTGGTGGGCCGCGCATCACCGCAACCACCACCGCCACACCGAAACCGCGGCCGACCCGCATTCGCCCACCGTGCACGGCTTCTGGTGGAGCCACATGGGCTGGTTCCTCACCGCCGAAGGCTTCCGCACCGACTGGGCGCGCATACCCGACCTGGTGCGCTACCCGGAACTGCGCTGGCTGGACCGCTTCGACACGCTGGTGCCGGTGGCGCTGGCCGCCGCCCTGTTCGGGCTGGGCGCGCTGCTGGAGCGGGTGGCACCGGGGCTGGGCACCAGCGGCGGGCAGATGCTGGTCTGGGGCTTCTTCATCTCCACCGTGGTGCTGTTCCACGCCACCGTGACCATCAACTCGCTCGCCCACCGCTTCGGACGGCGCCGCTTCGCCACCGGTGACGACAGCCGCAACAACCTGTGGCTGGCGCTGCTCACCTTCGGCGAAGGCTGGCACAACAACCATCATTTCTTCCCGGGGACTGCGCGCCAGGGCTTCTACTGGTGGGAAGTGGACATCACCTGGTACGGGCTGCGCGCGATGGCCGCGCTGCGCCTGGTACGCGACCTCAAACCCGTGCCGGCCTGGGTGCTGGCCAAGGCGGAGCACTGACATGCGTATCGCCGTGATCGGATCGGGTATCGCCGGCTTGGCCAGCGCATGGTGGTTGAGCCAGCGCCACGAAGTGACTTTGTTTGAAGCCAACGACTACCTCGGCGGGCACACCCACACCCACCTGGTGCAGGTGGATGGCCGGCTGCAGTCGGTGGACACCGGCTTCATCGTGTTCAACCCGCAGAACTACCCGCTGTTGACCGCGCTGTTCAATGACCTGGGCGTGGCGTTCCAGCCCACCACCATGAGCTTCTCGGTACACAGCGAACGCAGCGGTGTGGAGTACAACGCCACCTCGCTGGACACCCTTTTCTGCCAGCGCCGCAACCTGGCTTCGCCGCGTTTCTGGGGCATGCTGCGCGACCTGCGCCGCTTCTATCGCGAGGCACCGAAGCTGCTGCGCAGTGGCGACGAAGGGCCTTCGCTGGGTGAGTTCCTGGATGCGGGCCGCTACGGCGGTGCTTTCATCCAGGAGCACCTGCTGCCGATGGCCTCGGCCCTGTGGTCGGCGCCCATCGCCAGCCTGGCGCACTTCCCGGCGCGCTACCTGGTGCAGTTCATGGCCAACCACCAGATGCTGCAGATCAGCGGGCGGCCGGAATGGCGCGTGGTCACCGGCGGTTCGGCACGCTACGTGGACGCGATGCGCCGGCGCTGGCGGGTACGTGAACGGCTGGAGTCGCGCGTGCTGGGTGTGGAGCGCCATGAACACGGCGTGCGCGTGCTCACCGCTGAGGGGCTGGAAGGCTTCGACCAGATGGTGCTCGCCTGCCACAGCGACCAGGCGCTGGCGCTGCTCTCCGACGCCGACCCGACCGAGCGCAGCGTGCTGGGCGCGATCAGCTACCAGCCCAACGAAGTGGTACTGCACACCGACGCCCGCCTGCTGCCGCGCAACCGCAAGGCGTGGGCCGCGTGGAATGCGCATGTGCCGCGCGATGCGATGGCGCCGTGCTCGGTCAGCTACTACATGAACGACCTGCAGGGCATCGACACCCCTTCGCCGCTGGTGGTCACGCTCAACCGTACCGGGGCGATCGCGCCGGACAAGATCCTGCGCACCATGCACTACTCCCACCCGGTGCACGACCACGAGATGGTCCGTGCGCAGGCGCGCTGGTCTGAAGTGCAGGGCCGCCGTCGTACCTGGTTCGCCGGTGCGTACTGGGGCTGGGGCTTCCACGAAGACGGCATCCGCAGCGCACGCCGGGTGGTGGATGCGCTGCAGTCGCTGGATGCCGAAACCTACTGGCCACTCTCGAAGGGCGTGCCGGCATGACCGCCAGCGCCATCTACCGTGGCCGCATGCAGCACCGTCGGCACCTCCCACAGGCGCACGCGTTCGGCTACCCGGTGGCGCACCTGCTGCTTGACCTCGATGAGATCGATGAGGTGTTCAAGCACCGCTGGTTCTGGTCGGTCGGTCGCCGCAACCTCGCCGAGTTCCGCCGCAGCGACTACCTGGGCGAACCGGACCAGCCGCTGGCCGACGCGGTACGTGCACGCATCACCGAAGCGCTGGGACGCGCGCCGGCCGGACCGATCCGGCTGCTGACCCACCTGCGTTACGGCGGGCACGTGTTCAATCCGGTCAGCTTCTACTACTGCTACGCCGCCGACGGCACCACGCTGGACTGCATCGTGGCTGAAATCACCAACACGCCGTGGAAGGAACGCCACGCCTACGTGCTGCCGGTGAGCGAGGCCGACGCGCACGGCCGCGCGCTGGGCTGGACCTTCGACAAGCGCTTCCATGTGTCGCCGTTCATGCAGATGGACTGCGAGTACCGCTGGCGCTTCACTGCCCCCGGCAACGACCTGCACGTGCACATGCAGGTGTGGCGCGACGGCCAGCGCCAGTTCGACGCCGACCTGGCCCTGCAGCGGCATCCGCTCGACGGCCGTGGCCTGGCCCGGGTGCTGCTGCGCTACCCGCTGATGACCGTGCAGGTGGTGGCCGCCATCCACTGGCAGGCGCTGCGCCTGTGGCTCAAACGCAATCCCGTGCACGACCACCCATCCATTGCTGGAAAGCATCCATGAACGACATGACCCGACCGCTGGCATTGCCCCAGCCGAGCGCGCTGGAAGCCTTCCTGCGCCGCCGCCTGCTCACGCAGCTGGCGCCGCTGCAGGGCGGACGGCTGCACCTGCGCGACGCGCTCGGCGATGTCAGCCTGGGCGATGCCGATGCCGATGCACCGCTGCAGGTCACCGTGTGGGTGGACAACCCGGCGTTCTACCGCGCGGTGGCCGCGCAGGGCAGCGTGGGCGCGGGTGAGGCCTACATCGCCGGCCACTGGCGCTGCGACAACCTGGTCGCTCTGGTGCAGCTGCTGGTGGGCAACCGCGCGCTGCTGGACGGCATGGAGCGGGGCCCGGCGCGGCTCGGCGGCTGGCTGCTGCAGGGCTGGAACCACCTGCGCCGCAACACGCGCGAAGGCAGCCGCCGCAACATCGCGGCGCATTACGACCTGGGCAACGCGTTCTTCTCGCTGTTCCTGTCCAGCGACCTGATGTATTCCTCGGCGCTGTATGCCGTGGCCGGTGACACGCTCGAAGCCGCCTCGCAGCGCAAGCTTGCGCGCATCTGCGAACAGCTGCAGCTGCAGCCCGGCGACCGCGTGATCGAGATCGGCACCGGCTGGGGCGGCTTCGCGCTGTACGCGGCGCGCCACCACGGCTGCCATGTCACCACCACCACCATCTCCAGGGAGCAGTACGCCCTGGCCACCGAGCGGGTGGCCAGGGCGGGGCTGCAGGACAAGGTGACTGTACTGCTGAACGACTACCGCGACCTGGACGGCCAATACGACAAGCTGGTTTCCATCGAGATGATCGAAGCGATCGGCGCGCAGTACCTCGATACCTACTTCGCCACGCTCGGGCGGCTGCTCAAGCCAGAGGGGCTGGCCCTGCTGCAGGCCATCACCATCGAAGACCATCGCTACCTGCAGGCGCTGGGCAGCGTGGACTACATCAAGCGCTTCGTGTTTCCGGGCAGCTTCATCCCCTCGCTCAGTGCCATGCTGGCTGCGAAGACCCGCAGCAGCGACCTGCAGCTGATCGGCCAGCACGACTTTGGCCAGTCCTACGCGCTCACCCTGCGTGCATGGCGTCGCCGCTTCCTGTCGCAGCTGCCGGCGGTGCGCGCGCAGGGCTTCGACGAGCGCTTCATCCGCCTGTGGGAGTTCTACCTGGCGTACTGCGAAGGCGGCTTCCTGGAACGCTCCATCGGCGTCTCGCAGCTGCTGTTCGCGCGCCCCGGCTATCGGCCGGCCGACATTCCCGGAACGCACTGACATGCGCCACTTCTGGGCCAACCTCATCGGCAACCAGCTGGTCTGGCTGTGCGCGGTGATCGGCGCCGGGCACGGGCTGCGTTGGCCGGCACTCCTGGCCGCCGGCGCTTACGTGGCCAGCCAGCTGGCGATGTCGGCGCGGCCCGGGGTTGATCTGAAGTTGCTGCTGGTGGCGGTGCTGTGCGGCCTGGTCGTTGACGGCATGGCGGGCGCCTCGGGGCGGGTGGTGTATGCCGCCGCATGGCCCAACGCCGCTGTGGCGCCGATATGGATCCTCGCACTGTGGGCGGCCTTCGCCATGACCCTTAACGTTTCGCTGCAGGTTCTGCAGCGACGCGTATGGCTGGCAGCCGTACTGGGGCTGCTGGCTCCACTGGCGTATCTGTCAGCGGCCCGCGGCTGGTCATCAGTGAGTTTCCCCACGCCGTCGTGGCACGGCGTAGTCCTGCTCGCGGCCGGATGGGCAGTGGCACTGCCGCTGCTCTCGGTCTGCGCGCGCCACTGGCAGCGCAACGCGTCACCTGTCACCGCGAACACCAACGGAGCGCATGCATGATCAATCTCCTATGGGTCTGGCTGTATGCCGCCGTCATCATGACGTGGGGCTGGTGGTGGCAGCGCCGCCACCAGAATATCGGCGTGGTCGACGTGCTCTGGGCCAAGGGCGTGGGTGCGTCTGCACTGCTGCTTGCCCTCCTGGGCGAAGGCGTAACGGCGCCACGCATCGCGTTGGCGGTGCTGGGCGGGCTGTGGGGATCGCGCTTGGCGCTGCACCTGTGGAAGCGCGTGCGCAGCGAAGACGAAGACGGCCGTTACCAGCACCTGCGCAAACACTGGCACGGGCACCAGGGAAAGATCTTCGGCTTCTTCCAGTTTCAGGCGCTGCTGATCGTACTGTTCGCGCTGCCGTTCGTGGCGGTGTCGCAGAGCGCGGAACTCCCTGTGGGTTGGATCATCGCCGCAGCGACGATGTGGCTGCTCAGCGTGGGCGGTGAATCGCTCGCCGACCGCCAGCTGGCGCGCTTCCGGGCCAACCCGGCCAACAAGGGCAAGACCTGCCGCGACGGGCTGTGGCGTTACTCCCGCCACCCCAACTACTTCTTCGAATGGCTGCACTGGTTCACCTATGTATTGCTGGCCGTGCACTCGCCGCTGTGGTGGCTGGCCTGGTCCGGGCCGCTGGTGATGTACATCTTCCTGCGCTGGGTAAGCGGCATTCCGTTCACCGAAGCGCAGGCGCTGCGCAGCCGTGGCGACGACTACCGCGCCTACCAGCGCAGCACCCCGATGCTGTTTCCGTGGTTTCCCAAGGAGTCCAAGCCGTGAATGTCGCCCGTGAATCGCTGCCCCTGCCGGACTACGCGCCCGGGCTCACCGGCCTGGCCGAACGTGGCCTGCTGCCCGACGCGCTGCTGCGGCTGGGCATCCGCCGCCAATGCGAAGCGCGCCTGCGCGAGGAAAGCGCCGGTGGCGTGGAAGCGCAGGCGAAACGCTTCTCCGAGCGGATCGTGGGCCTGTCGCGCAGCCCGGTGGCCCTGCACGTGGATGCCGCAAACCGCCAGCATTACGAAGTACCTGCCGCGTTCTTCCAGGACTGCCTGGGTGCGCGTTTGAAGTACAGCAGCTGCTATTACCCCACCGGCCGCGAGACACTCGACCAGGCCGAAGAAGCGATGCTCTCGCTGTACGGCGAACGCGCCCAGCTGGCCGACGACCAGGACATCCTGGAGCTGGGCTGCGGCTGGGGTTCGCTGACCTTGTGGATGGCCGAACGCCTGCCCGGTTCGCGCATCACCGCCGTGTCCAACTCCAACAGCCAGCGCGAATACATCATGGCCCAGTGCCGCGCGCGCGGACTGAAGAACGTGACCGTGCTGACCCGCGACGTGAACCAGTTGGTGCTGGACCCGGGCAGCTTCGACCGCGTTGTGTCGATCGAGATGTTCGAGCACATGCGCAACTACGCACGTCTCATGCAGCGCATCCAGCAGTGGCTGCGCCCGGAAGGCAAGCTGTTCGTGCACATCTTCGTGCACCGCACCCTGATGTACCCGTTCGAAACCGAAGGCGACGACAACTGGATGGGCCGCCACTTCTTCACCGGCGGCCTGATGCCTGCTGCGGACACCCTGCTGCACTTCCAGCAGCACCTGCGCCTGCAGCAGCGTTGGCTGGTCGATGGCACCCATTACGAGCGCACCGCCAACCACTGGCTGGAGCGACAGGACCAGAACCGCGACGCGGTGATGGCGGTGCTGCGCGCCGGTTACGGCGAGGCCGCCGCCGCGCTCTGGTTCCAGCGCTGGCGCATGTTCTGGATGGCCTGCGCCGAACTGTTCGGTTACCAGCAGGGCCAGCAATGGATGGTGGCCCACTACCTGTTCGATCGTTCCTGAGTCTTACGAGGAGAACGTCATGTCACTACGCTCCCTGTTTCCCCTGTTCGCCGCCGGCATGCTGCTCAGCGGCTGCGGTGGCAATACGCGCCCGATCCCCCCGGTGGCGCACGTGGACGTGCCGCGCTTCATGGGCGACTGGTACGTGATCGCGCACATTCCCAGCCGCCCCGAGCGCGAAGCGTTCGATGCGGTGGAGTCCTACGCGCTGCGCCCCGACGGCCGCATCCAGACCACTTTCAGCTTCCGCAAGGGCAGCTTCCAGGCGCCGGTGAAGCAGATGCACCCGATCGGCACCGTCAAGGAGGGCACCGGCGGCGCGGAGTGGGGCATGCAGTTCGTGTGGCCGATCAAGGCCGAATACGTGATCGTCTACCTGGACGACGACTACCAGCAGACGATCGTGGGACGCAGCAAGCGCGACTACATGTGGCTGATGTCGCGCTCCCCGCAGATGTCTGACGCGGACTACCAGAAGGCGATGACCCGTATTGCCGCGCTGGGCTACGACCTGTCTCAGGTGCGCCGGGTGCCGCAGTCAGCTGGCAGCGCCCCGCCAAAGCCGTAATTGCGGCGCCGTTCTCAGGCCTTGAGAGGGCGCTGGGGGATACTGGTCCCCTGGCGTGGGGCGGAGGACGGCGACGTGGCGGACAAGTACTGCGATCTGGTCATGAAGGGCGGTATCACCAGCGGCATCGTGTATCCCAATGCGGTGCTGTCGCTGGCACGCGAATACCGCTTCAAGAACATCGGCGGCACCTCGGCGGGCGCGATTGCCGCAGCGGTGGCGGCCGCGGCGGCACTGGGCGACCGGCGTTGCCGGGCCGGTGAAGCGCTCGGCCCGCAGGCCGGGTTTCCGGGTCTGGCCGATGTCTCCACGCAGCTGTCGCGGCGTGGCTTCATTTACAGCCTGTTCCAGCCCGCCTACGGGGCGCGTACCGCCTACCGGCTGCTGGTAATGCTGACCGGCAAGGCCGGGCTGCCCCGCAAGATCCTGTGCCTGCTGGCGGCGGTGTTCGCGATTGCGCCGCTGGAACTGCTGGCCGCCCTGGTGGGCCTGCTGGCCATCGGCTGGCTGGCGGCCGGCGTGGAGGGCATGTGGGCCACGCTGCTGCCGTCGCTGCTGTGCGCGTACGGCGCCGGCGTGCTGGCGTCGGCGCTGCGCATTGCGCGGGTGGCGCGGCGTAACCTGCTCGGGTTGTGTTCCGGGGCTACGCAGTCCGGTTCCGGGAGCCCTGCACTGACCGACTGGCTGCACACCCAGCTGCAGGCGCTCTCGGGCAAGCCGCTGGACCAGCCGCTGACCTTCGCCGACCTGCATGCCGCGCCGCGCTACCCGGGCGAGCCGGGTGGGGCGCATGCGATCAGCCTGCAGATGATCACCACCTGCGTGTCGCACACCGAACCGCGCACGCTGCCGTTCAGTGGCTCGCAGTTCTGGTTCTGCCGCGAGCAGTTCGAGCAGCTGTTCCCGGCCAGCGTGGTGGCGTGGCTGCTGGCCCGCGCCGGTGCGCCGCAGCGGGTGGAGGGCGTGGACTACTACCGCCTGCCGGAAGGCGAACAGCTGCCGGTACTGGTGGCCACGCGCATGAGCCTGAGCTTCCCGCTGCTGATCAGCGCGGTGCCGCTGCACGAACCGGCCCGGCGTGAGCGCCGCTGCGAACCGGTGGCCGACCCGGCGCCGCCACATGACAACCGCAACGTGGCCGACAGCATGGAAGGCCTCACCAGCGGCGGGCACGACTGCGGCCCGGTGATTACCGCGTTCCGCGTGTGCTGGTTCTCCGATGGTGGGATCAGCAGCAACTTCCCCATCCACCTGTTCGACGCCGCGCTGCCACGCTGGCCCACGTTCGGCATCAACCTGGTGTATCCGCATGCGGCCGAAGCGCTGCGCGCGGCGCCCGGTTCGCCCGACGCGATCAATGCAGCGGTGTTCCTGCCCACCGAGAACCGCCATGGCTGGCAGCGCAGCTACCAGTCCATCGCGCGGCCGCTGGCGGCAGCGGAGATGTCCGGCTTCCTGTTCTCCATCGTCTCCACCATGCAGAACTGGCGCGACGTGCTGCAGGCGAGGGCGCCGGGCTACCGTGACCGCATCGTGCATGTTTCGCTGCAGGGCGACGAGGGCGGCATGAACCTGGACATGCCGCAGGAGGTGCTGAGCCGGATTGCGGCGAAGGGGAGCGTAGCGGGCGAGCGGTTCTGCGATTTTTCCTTTGCGAACCATTACTGGATTCGCTGGCGAAATCTTGCTTCCGCTTACCAGCGCTACACGCTGGAGGTGGCGCGCACCGATGATCCCAACCAGCGCGTGCCGGCGTGGCAGGAGGCATATGAGTCGGTGGCGAGTGGTGTTCCCAACCCGCCGTCCTACCGGTTCGGTTCGGAGGAAAAGCGCCGCGCGTCGCAGCAGCTGTGGCGGTTGATGGTGGATCAAGGGCAGGCGTGGGAAGACCTGGGGCCGAACCTGACGGATGGGGCGCCGAGGCCGTTGCCGCAGATGAAGGTGACGCCCAGCTATTGACCGCAACGCGGTCAATAGCTGTAGTGCCGGCCGCCGGCCGGCTCCTCGCGATGCCAAACACCCCTTGGAGCCAGATCGGAAGAGC